>NZ_RZSN01000280.1:0-4609 GCF_003997315.1 Mesorhizobium sp. M1A.F.Ca.IN.020.04.1.1 | reverse complement strand
AGCCGATCACGCCCGCCGCCGGCTACGGCAAGCCGCGCCAGATCGTCAACCCGGCCAAGCCCGATGAGGTCGTCGGCACAGTGCATGAGGCGGCGGCCAAGCAGGTCGCGACCGCCGTGCGTATCGCTGTGGAGGCGCAGCCGGCCTGGGCAAAACGCCCGGTTGCCGAGCGCGCCGCGATCCTCAACCGCGCCGCCGACCTCTACGAGGCCAATGCCGCCGAGTTCTTCGCTTTGGCCACTCGAGAGGCCGGCAAGTCGTTGGCCGACGGCGTCGCCGAAGTGCGCGAGGCGGTCGATTTCCTGCGTTACTATGCGGCCGAGGCGGCGAATGCCGAAGCGGGCACTGAAGCCCGTGGCGCAATCGTCTGCATCTCGCCGTGGAATTTCCCGCTGGCCATCTTCACCGGCCAGATCGCGGCGGCGCTCGTCACCGGCAATTCGGTGATCGCGAAGCCCGCCGAGCAGACGCCGCTGATCGCCTTCCGCGCCGTCGAGATGCTGCGCGAGGCCGGCGTGCCGGAGGATATCATCCAGCTTCTGCCGGGTGACGGTGCGTCGGTCGGAGCGCCGCTCACCGCCGACCCGCGCATCGCAGGTGTCTGCTTTACCGGCTCGACCGAGGTCGCCAAGCTGATCGAAAAACAGCTGGCCGAAACGGTGGCGCCCGATGCCATGCTGATTGCCGAGACGGGTGGGCTGAACGCCATGATCGTCGATTCCACGGCGCTTCCCGAGCAGGCGGTGCGCGACATCCTCGCCTCCGCCTTCCAGAGCGCCGGGCAGCGCTGCTCGGCGCTGCGCGTGCTCTACGTGCAGAAGGATGTCGAGAAGAAGATGCTGGCCATGCTGAAGGGCGCGATGGAAGCCCTCAATGTCGGCGATCCGTGGCTGATCTCGACCGATGTCGGCCCGGTCATCGACGATGAGGCGCAGGCCTCGATCGGCGACTACTGCAAGAAAAAGGGGCTGGAGGGGCGCCTTATCGCCAAGCTCGAAGCGCCGGCTGCCGGCCGCTTCGTCGCGCCGCATGTCTTTCGGGTCAAAGGCATCGAGGAGATGGAGCGCGAAGTGTTCGGTCCGGTGCTGCATGTCGCCACCTTCGACGCCGACGACATCGACGCGGTGATTGCCGGCATCAATCGCAAGGGCTACGGCCTGACCTTCGGCCTGCACACCCGCATCGAGGGCCGCGTCCAGCATTTCGTCGACGGCATCCATGCCGGCAACATCTATGTCAACCGAAACCAGATCGGCGCCGTCGTCGGCTCGCAGCCCTTCGGCGGCGAGGGTCTGTCCGGCACCGGGCCGAAGGCCGGCGGGCCACATTATCTGCGCCGCTTCCGCAAGGGCCCGCAAGCCGGAACGGAAGTCGGCGACGGCCACAAGGTGACGGCGACGGAACTCGCGGACAATCTGCCGGACCCGACGCTTGGCGGTTGGTCGACGCGACCCGATCGCGTGGCGATTCTGAGAAAACATCTGCGCGGCAAGGGGGCTGCGGCCATCGCCGCCGCAGCGGGCCTCGATTTCGGGCAGGTCGACCTGCCGGGCCCGACCGGCGAGGCCAACACGCTGTCGCTGGCGCCGCGCGGACGGGTGCTCTGCCTCGGGCCGGATGCCGAGACGCTGCTTGCGCAGACAATCCAGGCTTTAGCCGCCGGCAATGCCGTTCTGGCAGTGGCGCCAGGCGCGCCGGCGGCGCTGTCGGCGCTGACCGGCAAGGGCCTGCCACTGGCGGCGATCGACGGTCGGCCGGACCCGGTCGAGGCGCGCTCGCTGCGCGTCGACGTCGTTGCCTTCTCCGGCACGCCGGAAGCGGCGCGCATCGTGCGCAAGGTGGTTGCCGAGCGCGCCGGGCCGATCGTGCCGCTGGTCAGCGAAGTGCTTAATCCGGCGGCTTATGCGCATGAGCGCGCGGTCTGCGTTGACACGACGGCGGCCGGCGGCAATGCCAGCCTGCTCGCGGCAGCCTAATCAGGTGCGGGAAGGCCGCCGCGTTAGCGGCGGTCAGGCGCCCTCGACGACCAAAAACCCTTCGAACTCGGGGTGGCCAAGATAATGCACCTTGGCGGTGCCGGCGTTGCGATGGGCGGCGCGGAAGTTCTCCGACTTCGTCCAGGCGATGAAATCGCGGAGGCTTTAAAAAGGGCCGATCCGCGCCTTGAACACCCAACTTGATTTGCCGGTCTCGGGTGGAATGGGAGGGAACGGGGCTTGCTTGCGCACCAGCGTCAAAGCGAACTGATCGAGCTCGGCGGACCCTGAACTTTCAGTGAGCTGCAGGTCGCTGACGCTGCCGTCGGCCGCGACGACGAAAACCACCCTGGCGTTGTTGCGAGCCTTGGCCTGGATCGATTTCGAAACGCGACGGTTGGCGCGCGCAAGTTTCTTCTGGATTTCACCGCTGTAGTGGGATTCCAGGGCATTGCCGGCAGCGACCTGTTTCTTGCCTTTGCTGGCGGCAACAGGCGCGTCGCGTGTATCGCCATCCGCCGTGCCGCCGGTTGCATTGGTCTGGTCTGCCGCTGCCGATGGGGCTGGGCCGCTCGATGTCGCACTGGGGACCGGTGGCTGTTGAGGCTCGGCAAGGGGCGCTTCAGCGCTTTGCAGTTCGGTCGCGGGCGTAGGTTTGCTGTCGTCGGGGACAGTCTGGTCATCCTGGCGTGGGCTGGTGGCCGCCACGATATCCGGCGCGGAAGCGGCTTCCTTGACGGCTTGCGGCGGAAGCTGAGGCGTCGAGGGTTCGCTTGCTGGTTGCTGCGCTTCGACCGGCGGTGCGGGCTGCGCGGCCTGGCGTTTCACCGGCTGCAGTTCGGGCACCAAGGTGACATCCACGGCGCCGGACGACTGGTCGTCCAGGGCGCTGCCGGTGACGTTGGCGCCGGACTGATCTGTGCCCTCGGCCCGAATCGCGTCCATGGAGTCGAATATCCCGGCAGGCGCGAACAGGAACGCGGCCGCCGCAGCGCCATGGAGCAGGCCGGAAGCGATGATCGCCACCGGCCATTTGCGATGCCCGGCCGAGTGCCGCGGCTGCATGAGCGGCTCGGCCGGCGTGATCGCCGGTTCGCTGCCTGCATCGGAGGAGTGATTGATGTCCTGCATGTCTCGCGCCGAGACCTGCTGTACGCGATAAGAAATTGTCAAATCAAGATCGGTTGCCGCCTATGGCCCACGCCATGGCGTCTCCTGGCGGGCCGGATGCAATCCCCACCTCTATACGCCGAAGGCGATGGCGGTTTTAGTCGAGGTCGTCAGGTCGCGCATGCAGGCCGTCGGCTCGACGCCGGTTCCAGCGCATTCCGTCGCGCTGTTGATCAGCACGCGGCCGAGCTTGCCGCAGTCGGCGCCCGCGAGATCGAAGCGCGTGACTTTCGTCTTGCCGACCGGCAGGTCCTTGAAATCGAGCACGGTGAGGCGGTCGACAACGCCGGACTCATTGAACAGCGCGATTTCGAAAGCGGACTTCGACAGGTCGGCGCCGAGCGCGTTGTTGACGACGAAGGTCAGCCGGCAGCCCTTGTCCGAAGGCTGCACGGCGTTGAGTTCGAGATTAAGGGCCGGCGCTGGCGCGGACTGGCCGCGCGCCGGCACCGGGCCGAGCGACATCGCCAGCGCCGAGGTCAAGAGACAGAGCGATGTCGTCAAGTTCATGGTTCTCAGCCTCCAAAGCGCATGGTTGCCGCAAGCTTCAGCGTGACGCCCGGTTCATAGAGGACGGCAGTCGTGCTTGCGTTGAGCGGATTGGTGTATTTGACATCGAACAGATTGTCGGCGCGGACGTCGAGCTTGAGGTTGTCGGTCGCCTGGTAACTGGCAAAGGCATTGACCAGCGTATAGTCCTTGGCCACCGGATTGCCCTTGGGCTTGCCGTTATATTGCACTTCACCGCCGACGGTGAGCCTGTCCTCGAGGAAGCGAAGGCCGAGCTGCGCCGTCACCTGCGAGGAGGGAATGGTGGCAAGGTCGGCCCGCTCGCCCTCATACGAGATGGTGTGGCCGTTGATGATCGAGGCCGAGAAGCCCGCATAGCCCCAGCCGGCGTCATAGACGCTTTCCAGTTCAAAACCGTTGATCTTGGCCTTGGCGAAGTTCTGATACTGGAAGCAGATCGGGATGCCGGGGCCGAACGGGCAGCCGCTGGTCGGGTCGAAGGCCGACAGCGTGACGCCGTCGATATAGTCTTCGACATTGTTGTTGAAATAGGCGGCCTTGAGCCGCAGAGCGTCGCCGCCTTCGAAAATGTCGTTCTGCTTGAAGTTGACGCCGAACTCGACGGTCTTGCCGGTCTCAGGCTTGAGATTTGGATTGGGCAGGAAGGGGAAGGTGACGCCGGCCGGATGGTTACCGCTGATCAGCGTCTCCGTCAGCGAGGGTGAGCGGTAGCCTTCCGCATAGGTGCCGTAAAACTGCAGGCCGGCGAGGTCAGCGCTTTCGAAGGGCGATACGCCGACGGTGATGCGCGGCGACAGCCGGTCGCCTGATGTCTCGTGCTCGGAGTCCTTCAGGCTGTACCTGTCGTAGCGCAGGCCGGTGATGACCTCCAGCCATTCCCAGGTCAGCTTGTCCTGGACATAGGCGCCGGAGACGTTGCGCTTACCTGACGG
>NZ_RZSN01000279.1:0-4646 GCF_003997315.1 Mesorhizobium sp. M1A.F.Ca.IN.020.04.1.1 | reverse complement strand
GCCCCGTCGTGCGCGTTTGAGCATCATCGCGAAGGACACCGGCCGGCGGGCCATGTGACGGAGGGGGCATGCGCGACGAGCGGCCGAAATCGATGCTTCGCGAATTCCTCGACGGCGAGGCGGCCGGCGGCATCATCCTGATGGCGGCCGCCGCCCTTGCGCTCATCGTCGCAAACTCGCCGCTCGCCGAAACCTATTTCGCCGCCCTCCACGCCTATCTCGGTCCGCTCAGCGTCTCGCACTGGGTGAATGACGGGCTTATGGCGGTGTTCTTCCTGCTGGTCGGGCTGGAGATCAAGCGCGAGATGCTGGACGGCCAGCTCTCAACCTGGCCGCGCCGCGTGCTGCCGGGCATCGCCGCGGCCAGCGGCATGGTGTTTCCGGCGCTGGTCTATGTCTTGATCAACCGCGACAACCAGGCGGCGCTTTCCGGCTGGGCGATCCCCACCGCCACCGACATCGCCTTCGCGCTCGGCGTGCTGTCGCTGCTCGGCAGCCGCGTGCCGGCCTCGCTTAAAGTGTTTCTTACCGCTTTGGCCATCATCGACGATCTCGGCGCCGTCATCATCATCGCGCTGTTCTACACCAGCGGCCTGTCGCTCGCCTATCTCGGCGCCGCCTTCGCGGTCATCGCCGTATTGATCGTACTCAACCGCATGCGGGTGATGAACCTCTTGCCCTATCTCGTACTCGGCGCGGCGCTTTGGGTGCTGGTGCTGAAGTCGGGCGTGCATGCGACGCTTGCCGGCGTGGCGCTGGCGCTCACCATCCCGCTCGAGCGTTCGCCCGCCATCGGTCACGACGTCGAACACTCGCCGCTGCACCGGCTGGAACATGGCCTGCACAAGCTCGTGCCCTTCATCGTCATCCCGATCTTCGGCTTCGCCAATGCCGGCGTCTCGCTCGGCGGCCTGAGCGTTGCCGCGCTGGTCGAGCCTCTGACGCTCGGCGTCGCCGCCGGCCTCGTCGTCGGCAAGCTGGTCGGCGTCTTCGGCGCCTCGGTTCTCGCCATCCGGCTCGGCCTCGCCGACCTGCCGGCCAATGCTGGCTGGCTGCATATGATCGGCATTTCGCTTCTGTGTGGCATCGGCTTCACCATGAGCCTGTTCATCGGCCTGCTCGCCTTCGCCAATGACGCGGCCCTTCAGGACGCGGTAAAGGTCGGCATACTCGCCGGCTCGCTGATCGCCGCGCTGGTCGGCGCGGCGGTGCTGCTGATGGCGCCAGCGACGGGTGGGGCGGAAGAGGATGTGGAGTAGGCCAGACCGCAACGCCCCGTTCTTCTCCCCGCCTTCGCGGGGGGCGAGGACATGGGTGCTATTCACTCTCGCCATCCAGCGCCGGCACCGCCACGCCGGCAAGCTCCGCCGCCAAGAGCCGCGCCGCGCCGGCGCGGGCGATCCTGAGCATCAATGCCTTGCGCGTCGCGGCCGCGATGCGGTGCTCCGGCGCCTCGCGCAAGATCTCCGCGCCATAGCCGTCGGAGAGGATGAAGCCGCATTCCTCCGGAAAGATTTCCGCGGGCACGCCGGGATGGGTGGCGAAGAAGAAGCGGTCGGCATGCAGCCGGTAGTCCGGCCATTTGCGATCGACGCGAAAATCCTCGATCGAGGATTTGATCTCGATGATCCAGATGTCGCCCTGCCGGGTCAGCGCGACAAGATCGGCCCGCCGGCCGGTGGCCAGGGATAGCTCTGGCAGCACATGCGCGCCCATTTGGGTCAGCAGACGCTGCACGCCGCGCCGCACCAGCATGGCGCGCTCCGACTGGCGGCCGTCGATCAGCGGGTTGAGGGGAATCGCGGAAACGATAGGCATGGCAGGCACCATGCCAGATTTTGTTCACGGTTTGAACACGATATTAAAGGGCGATTGTATATTTGACAGACCCAGACGCACAATTAATTCGGGAACCGAATTGGGTTCCGGTATGTTGACCACTATCGCCGGTAACGACCCAACGGACATCGGCGGCTGAGAGACAGCGATCTAGCGCTCCCGTCTGCATAAGACCGGAGCCACGCTATGTCTCCCAAGAATCCCCATCGCGCGCTTTATTCCAATCAGGACAGCATTCTAATCGCCAGATCGAGAGAGTATATCGAACGCTCACGACGGCGGCTCATAGAAACCGAACCGTTGCTCGATCCTCACCGGATGCGTCACCCCACACAGGATCGGGATATCGCCAGCATCCTGCGCGGCACTTGGTGGAAGTCTTATGATGACGACCAAGGGGCTAGCGAGGCTTCTTTCCCGCTTTTCCCGCTTTCTCGTCGTGCTTAGGCGGCGGCGGGGACTTTGCCACTTTCTTAATCGCCGCGTTCAACGGCTCTTCGGAATCGACGGTTTCAATCTCCCGCGCCAGTTCGCGGAACTTCTCAACTTGACTCTTTTCAGCGGGTTTGCCTGACATTGCAGAATGCACCTTTGCTTTATTGACGAGAGTGGTAGCCCGCCCAAACCCTGCCGCGTGGGCAATAGGCCCTATTTTGTCACAGCCGGTCTTATCATGCATGAGGCCCAATGGCATGGCATTGCAGACGAAGTGCGCAGGATAAAGACCAAATATGGCGTCACAGGCGAAATCAAATGGCGCTATTTCGAGGCGCGGGCGGTTATATATTTCACAGACCACCGCAACACTTGAGAGTGTTGCTACCCTGCTGCATCCGCAGTATGAACCCCAAAAAAATCCTAAGCCGAACGCAATCAGCGTTACAGGCCAATCGGTGATCGCCCAAGTAATGCCGATGATTGACGCTTCATTGTAGAGCGCCTCATCCAGCCTCCCCCAGATCCCCTTCGAAGATGAGCAGCACGCGGTTCGACGCCTGCAGCGCAAACCGCTTCGCTTCCTCGTAAGCCGGGTCGTCATAGTAGGCCATGGCAGCTTCCAATGACGGGAATTGGACGACGATCACCCGACCGGCATCGCGCGCCTCCACCAGCAGGGGCGGCACTTTCGAAGGATTGCTGCGTGCCTGATACTTCTCGCCGATGGGCTTCCAAAGCCTGGCGTATTCGGCTTGCGCTTCCTGATCCGAAATCTCGGTGCCGACGATGAGCCAGTATCCCTTCACGGGTGGAGCACTCCTGCCGAGGATTTGTTTCTGGCTCAAGAGCTAAGATAGAGATCGGATACTTGTCTAGCTCCGGTCGGCGACTTCACGCCACCCCCGCCATGTCATCCAAAATCGGGCAGTCCGGCCGGTCGTCGCCGTGGCAGGCGTGGATCAGCTTCTGTAGCGTCGCGCGCATCGACTGCAGTTCGCGCACCTTTTCCTCGATCGCCCTGACATGGGCGCTGGCGATTTCGCGCACGTCATGGCTGGCGCGGTCGCGGTCCTGATAAAGCGCCATCAGCTGCCTGCAATCATCGATTGAAAAGCCGAGGTTGCGGGCGCGGCGCAAGAAGGCCAGCCGGTGCACGTCGTCGCGCGAGTAGTCGCGGTAGCCGTTTTCGGCCCGCGCCGGCAGGATCAGGCCGATCTCCTCATAGTAGCGGATGGTCTTGGCCGGCAGGCCGGAACGCTCGGCGGCATCACCGACATTCATGGCGCTCTCCTGTCTCCGGCAGCCTTTCCGGCTGCCCCGTTGATTTTACTTCACAATCCTGGGCACCCCTGTTGCCGAAATGCCGCAGTTCGGCACTTACCAGCAGGGAAGGTCATGCATATAGGCAGTGCACGCTTGGCAAGCAAAAGAAATGCCAGCATGAATGATGGTGAGAAAGCGGCCGACTCGTGCCGCTGATAAAAGGCGGGGCGTCGGACCTATTCATGCGCTTGAAGTCGTTTGCAATCGTCGCCGCCCTTGCGCTGTCGACCGCGATCAGCGGGTGCAGCACCATTGGCGGGCAAATCTTCACCAACAACTATGGCGCGATGACCGATGCCGGCTATCAGCTGCCGCGCATCCCGATCGAGAAGGTTCCGGCCCGCTTCCGCCGGCAGGAAGTGCGCTACGACACTCCCGAGAAGCCCGGCACCATCATCGTCGACACCCAGAACAAGTTCCTCTACTTCGTCGAGGGTGACGGCATGGCCATGCGCTACGGCATCGGTGTCGGCCGCGAGGGCTTCGAGTGGCACGGCACCGCCCATATCGCGCTGAAGCGCGAATGGCCGACCTGGACGCCGCCGGCGCCGATGATCAAGCGCCAGCCCGAACTCGCCAAATTCGCCGGCGGCATGGAGCCGGGCCTGAAGAACCCGCTCGGCGCGCGCGCCATGTATCTGTTCAACAAGGGCGGCGACATGGGCTATCGGCTGCATGGCAGCCCGGAGTGGTTCTCCATCGGCAAGGCGATGTCGTCGGGCTGCATCCGCCTGATGAACCAGGACATTATCGATCTCTACGACCGCACTTCGGTCGGCGCCAAGGTCATCGTGATGTGATCATGATGGCCGCGGACAAAAGCTTTCGTGCGCGGACCGTCTAGGCAACAACAAGACGTCCAAAGACAGAAAACCGGGCTGTTGGGGCCCGGTTTTTTGTTTTTGCGGCTTGGGGAAAATTCGCTCCGCCGAGAAGCTCAGAAACCGCAACAGGCGGCCGGCGGAGCAGAATTATCAGGCGACCTGCTCGACCTGCTGCACTTCCGGAACAAAATGCCGAAGCAGGTTCTGAATGCCGTGCTTCAG
>NZ_RZSN01000278.1:0-4862 GCF_003997315.1 Mesorhizobium sp. M1A.F.Ca.IN.020.04.1.1 | reverse complement strand
GGCTATCTCGCCGATGTCCTCACCAGGATCGTCAATGGCCACCCGAACAGCCAGATCGACGACCTGCTGCCCTGGGCCTACATCCCGGCTCCCGAACTCAGGGCCGTGGCCTGAGAACAGCGCTTACGGATTTTGCGCCCTCGTTTCTGTCTGTTCGGAAGGAAACGAGGCCATCCTCACGAGCGACATCTGTGTCGGCCTCATTCTTATGAGAACCGGGAAGCAGTCGCGCACGCCCTTGGTCTTAGTCACCAACAGACAAGTTCGTTTGCCGGGCACGAGCCGCTTGCAATAGCTCTGCATCACCTCCCGGGAGTTCTTTGGTGATCGAAGACGATAGCGTCTGTCAGTGGGAACGAATTGACTGCTTGGTTATCGGTGGCGGTCCGGCCGGCTTGGCAGCAGCGACGTATCTCGGGCGCTTTCGCCGCCGGGTCGTCGTTGTCGATTGCGGTCAAAGCCGCGCGAAGCTCATTCCGATTACGCGCAACTGTCCCGGCTTCCCCGACGGCATAGCCGGCGCCGAACTGCTGAATCGGCTGCGGCAGCAGGCTTTGCAGAGCGGAGCCGATCTTAGGCACGATATAATCCACGAGATTGGCCGCGACGGAACGGATTTTATTGCGATCGGTTCGACAGCCATTCGTTCCCGCGCGGCGCTCCTGGCTACTGGCATTGTCGATAAGCTTCCAGAGACGCCTTCGGCAGACGATATGATCAGAGCCGGCACCTTGCGCCTCTGTCCGATCTGTGACGGCTATGAGGTGATCGATAAGCGGGTCGCAGTCCTGGGCCCGGCGGAAGAGGCGGTGAAGAAGGCATTGTTCATGCGGACCTACACTCGCGACGTCACCGTACTGACGACCGATGCTTCGAGTGAAATTGATGCAGATGCCGGCCGACTGATCCACGAAGCTGGAATCCAGCTCGAGCCCTGCATCCCTCATTCGCTACGACCCTCGGGAGAGCAGGCCACCATTCAACTCTCCAACGGAACAGCATCCTCATTCGATACCGTCTATCCAGCCATGGGATGCACGATAAGGTCGCAACTTGGCCTAGATCTCGGGGCGACATGCGACGAGCTTGGAAATCTTGTCGTGGATGCGCATCAGCGCACGGTCGTGCCAGGCCTGTATGCCGCTGGCGATGTGGTCAACGAAATCAATCAGATTGCTGTCGCATTCGGCCACGCCTCGATCGCAGCCACCGACATGCATAACTATCTTGACGATACCAAGTGCTAGTTTTCACCGGTGAATTGTGATGCATCTTGTTCAGATCCTGCTCCCCTGCTCGGACAACAACGGCCAGCCTTTCGCTCAAGAAGATTTCGACCGCGTGAAGGAAGAACTGGCGAGTCGCTTCGAAGGCGTTACTGCTTACCTTCAGGCGCCTGCCGACGGTTTGTGGAAAAAGGGTGCCGAGTCCAACGCCGACAAGATTGTGATCTTCGAAGTCATGGCCAACGAGGTCGATCTCATCGACTGGCGTGAACGCCGGATCGCACTCGAGCGGTGGTTTCGACAGGAGAAGGTGGTTATCCGCTACATGCCGATCGCGCTGGTGTAGTCGTTCTTGTCCATGCACGGGAAATCAGAGCCGGCGCCTCTCCTGCCGGCGTAGCTCAGATGAGCTCGCTCGGCCCGTCGGCATCAGCCGGTCCCGAACCATTCGATGGCCGGGCGGGTGATCATCAGCCATAAGATAGCGGCGACCGCGCCGAAGGCCGGAAAGCCGAAGACGAACCAGAGCCGGAAAAGCCGGTGATAGCGCGGCGGAAGCAGCTGGCCGGCTTTCGCCGCCGCCAGGGCAAGATCGCGCATCTCCATCTGCATCCAGACCACGGGAAGCCAAAAAACACCGGTCACGACGTAGAGAAGGATCGACAGCGCGATCCAGCCGTCCCAGAGCGAATAGCCGACGAGCCAGGCAAGCGCGACGCCGGTGATCGGTTGCGCCACAACTGCCGTTGCCGTGAACAGGAAATCGGCAACCACGACAATGCGCGCGACAGCGGCCACGGTAGCCGGGTTGCCGGTCCGGTGTGCAAGCAGCATGAAGAAGGCGATGCCAGCGCCCGTCCCCAGCAGAACCGCCGCGCCCACGATATGGAGGTATTTGAGACCGAAGTAGAGCATCAGCGCTCCTCCAGGATCGCCAATGCGACGAAGTGCAGAAGAACGATCGGCAGGATCTTCATCAGCGGGCCGAGCGGTTCATTCCACAGATCGGGCCGCAGGAGCGTGCCGGCCAATGCATAAAAAACGCATACGCCGATCGCTCCCCAGAGCCCAACCCGCGCGGTTTTGCGAAGCGCGATGAGAAGGCCGATGACCAGGTCGGCCAGCGCGCCGGCGATGACCAACGGCGCCGCCAGCGCGCTCACCGCGGTACCGATCAGGAGTTGGACGCCGCTCTGCCATCCGGTTGTCAAGGATATGATTCCGGTCATGATCCAGAAGAACGGCAGCACCGTGAAGATCGCGGGTTTGATGAAGTAGAGGCCGGCAAACCACCTGTCCTGCACCGTGGCTGGGTTTGCGGCGAGTGCTGTCGGGAGACCTCGCGGCTCGATCCCGGTTATCGCCTTCCAGGGTCCGGGATCACCGGTTGCTCCCCGGCTGATCTCAAGGGCGGCGTTGGTGCGCATGGGAGGGCGCCATCCCAGCACACTGACGGCGTCACCCAGCCGATAAAGTAGACGCGCCGCCCATCTCGGGAGAGCCAGGACGCGAGCCTCGTCCCATCCAAGCCACCTGCGGTGATGCGCGACTACCTCCTCCATGGCGAAGGCGTCCGGACCAGCAAGGTCGAGAGCGATCCGTGACGGGCTGTCAGGGCTGAGGAAAAACGCCACCGTTTCGACCACGTCCTCAAGTTGAACCACCTGCAGACGGCCGGAGCCGGGCATGGAGGGCAGCAGAGGAAGCGCGGCAAGGCCGCGAAACAGGGCGCTCGCTCCAAAAACGGGGCGGCCCAGAACGACGGAGGGTCTCAGCACGACCCAATCCAAGTCGAGCGTCATCAAGGCCTCCTCGCCGGCATATTTGCTGGCGGAGAAGGCCGAGGGTTGCTCACGATCGACGCCGATAGCGGAAAAGTGGATGACCCGGCGCACCCCGGCTTGCTGGCAGGCACGAAACAGCGCCGCTGCGCCCAATGCATGAACCCCTGTCGTATTTTCGCTGGCGCTGTCCTGCAGAACACCGGCACAATTCACCACCAGGTCAACGCCTTGAAGAGCACTGCCCCAGTTCTCGGGGGCGAGCGCCTTCGCCATATCGATGGCGACCGTTCCCGCCTCCCCCGCCCGGCTTGATCGGCGTCGTGAGGCCCGCACGACCTCGTGCCCTGACGCGACCAAACGCGCGCACACCGCTGTGCCGATGAGACCGTTCGATCCCGTTACGAGAACCTTCATTGCCGATGTCCCGCCGGACAAGACAGCGCGGCGGGCCGAAGGGTCGGATCGTTCCGCAGAACGCGCGGCCCGGTCACCGGCTTCTCCTCTCGGCTTGCTGGTCGAACGCCTCGATGGCGGCGCGTTCCATCTCTCTCAGTGATCTCGAAAGCGTCAGGCCCCAAACGACATGAGCTGCAATCATCAGCATGTTTCTCCTGATGGGGTGACGGTGCGCCGGGGTCAGAATGCGGGCGGCGGGAATCCAACCGAGATAGCTCAGCGCCCAGATGCATAAGCCGTAGGCGATCCCGCTCCCTCGAGTGGTGGGCAGCAGGGCAAACAAAGCACCGGTGAGACCGCCAAACCCGAAATGCGCAAGCAGTGTTCTTGAACGTGCTTCGCGCTCGTCAACAGCTGGAAAAGTGCGGTCGACGATCTCGCGAGGCGGAAGCGGATAGCGCTCGTCGTCGGGCAGGACTGCGTGCAGGCGCCTCATCGTTGCTGTCATCGCCATGGTCGCCGCGACGCCTGCCACAGCCCCAAGCAACGCCTTATCGAGCGGCCGCATTGCTCACCATCTCTTCTCCATTGGGATCGAAAGACGACCTTTGCGTCCAGCCTGACGTCGACGCTTCAGGCCAGAGGCAAGAATCAACGCCGTCGTCCTCGACCCTCACTTCGCTTTAAAACCTCCATCAACCCGGCAAGCCGGTCAGGGAGCCACCTCTCGGTCCGAAACAGCGGAAGTGCACGCAGATGGCGCCTCATTATCTCACTGGAAAACTGGCGCCTCAGTAGCTGCGCAACCTGCTCATTATTATGTCTTCTATGTCCAACCATTTTCGTGACCGCAATCGGTTCGGTCACCAAACCGGAAAGACTTGCAGTTTGTTCCTGGACAGCTGAGCTGTTCTGCCAGCTCCATTATGCTAAGTGCTCGTCGTCCTGTTCTAAGGTTGGCCATCCGTGTTTTCGCCGAATTGCACCCGACGACGGGCGCCGATATTGGAGCACGACCGGGGCGGGTCGCACCAAGAATGGTGACATGGGCGGCGCCGCCAACATCCAGAAGGCGCCGGCGCGGGCAGCAGCCGCCACTAGCAGAACCAGGTAATCCTATTGGCCGCGAAGCAAGCTCTCGAAAGCTTCCTCGAACAGCCTAGCCATCTCGGCATAGCCGCCGTCGGACGGATGCAGGCCGTCGCCGCAATCGAAGGCGGCGAGCAGCCTCGACGGGTTGGCGGGATCGGCCAGCGCACGCTCGAAATCGACGACGGCATCGGCTTCGCCCGATGTCCTGATCCAGGCGTTCACCGCCTCACGGTCGCGCTCCTTGGTCGGAGAGTAGAACGTTCTGAGCGGCTGGCCTTCGAAGGCGCCGCTGAAGGGCGGCAGCGTGCCAAGCAGCACCTTGATGCCGTTGAGGCGGGCGCGTGCGATCAATTGCCGGGAAGCC
>NZ_RZSN01000277.1:0-4887 GCF_003997315.1 Mesorhizobium sp. M1A.F.Ca.IN.020.04.1.1 | reverse complement strand
GACAGAAACCGGCCGGCGCTGGTCCGGGCCCGGACATGTCGATCCGCAAGGACGACGTCCTGTCTGGAACGCAAGGAGCCGCAACCGACGCAGCGACGCCGCAAGGCTGGCGTCCGGCGGCCGCCCAGAAGACCGCGCAAACGGCGCAAGCCCTCGCATCGAACAGTCAAGCCAGGCCATCCTCCGCCGCCGGGCGCTTGGATGTGGTCAGCCAGCAGAGCTTCCCCGCGCCGGCCCAAAACGCCTTCGGCCAGACAGTATCGGCGCTGGCCGAGGCGATCGCCTCTGACAGCGGCGTTCAGCAGGCCTACTCGAGCGCTCCGATCGGCTCGCACGCGACCAACTCTGTTGCCGTTTCGACACATGTCCTGAAGATCGAGCTCCACCCGGCTGACCTCGGCCCCGTCACCGCCAGCCTGCGTCTTTCCGGAGAGCAGCTTTCGATCGAGATGAAGCCGGAAACGCACGAGGCGTACCGCCGTCTGACCGCTGACAGCGACGCCATCGTCAAGTCGCTCCGCAGTCTTGGTTTCGACGTCGATCACGTCACCGTCATGCAACCCTCGATAGCGGTCCATTCGCCCGGTCGCGTCGAAGCGAGCGGCGCGCCGCCGATGTCCACGGGCCGCGAACAGCCTTCGTTCCAGCCCGGGAACTCGGGCGGCAACAGCGCCGGCGGCGATCGGCAACCGGGAAGGAACAACGGCAATGGCGCACAGGAATTCGGCCGCGCTGCTTCGCCTCTTCGCGAGCGCGCTGGCGACGATATCTATATCTAGTCTGGCCGCGACCGTCGCCAAAGCCGCGCCCAATCCTTGCGAGCCGGAAATCCTGCGCGCCGCCGATCGCTATGGCGTGCCGGCCGGTATCCTTTACGCGGTCGGCCTGACCGAAACGGGAAAGAAGGGCAGCCTTCAGCCCAATGCTTTGAATGTAGAAGGAAAGGCTGTTTTTCCGCGCAGCAGGGGCGAAGCGCTGGCGACGTTCGAGAATGCCCGCCGCGAGGGCAAGACGCTGATCGATCTCGGCTGCATGCAGATCAATCATCGCTATCATGGCGCGCAGTTCCGCAGCGTCGAGGACATGCTAGACCCGCACCAGAACGTCGACTACGCCGCGCGCTTCCTGGCGAGCCTCCACGCGCGCCACATGACTTGGTCGATGGCCGTCGCCCGCTATCATGCCGGCCCCGACAACGACCCGGCGCAGAAGGTGTATGTCTGCCGCGTCATCACCAACATGGTCGCCACCGGCTTCGGCAAATGGACGCCGAACGCCAGCGCGTTCTGCAACCAATAGTTGCTCAAGATATGCCCTTTAGTCCGCCGCGAGGGGGTTCACAGCGGCAGCCGGCAGCCCTCTATCCAGTGCCGCGAATTGACCCTTCACGGCCGGCTTTATTACGGCTCCCAAAAAAACTCCCAAGAAAATAGCTACAAGAAATGACGGTTTTTCAGGATTCACCGCACCGGATACCGCTTTCCGCACGGGGCAAGTGAGATGATTCGGAGGGCGGGCCGATGATCGTGATCGTTGATGAGCGCGAGCTCGTAACTGAGGGCTACAGCTCACTTTTCGATCGCGAGGGCGTTGCCACCGCGGGCTTCGCGCCAGGCGAGTTCGGCGAGTGGGTGAACTCTGCCGCCGACACGGACTTGAGATCGGTCAGGGCTTTCCTTATCGGCGACTGCCGCGAGGGCGCCATCTCGCCGCGCCAGATCCGCGACCGCACCGGCGCGCCGGTGATCGCGCTCAGCGAACAGCACTCGCTGGAACACACGCTCAGGCTTTTCGAGAGCGGCGTCGACGACGTCGTCCGCAAGCCGGTGCACATCCGCGAAATCCTCGCCCGCATCACCGCCATCCGCCGCCGCGCCCGCGAAGAGGCCGCCTACACCGAGGTCGGCTCGATGCGCATCTTCATGGACGGGCGCGACCCGGAGGTCGACGGCGAGCCGCTGCCGCTGCCGCGTCGCGAGCGGCGCATCCTGGAGTATTTGGCCAGCAATCGCGGCCGGCGCGTGACCAAGACGCAGGTGTTCAACGCCATCTACGGCATCTTCGACGAGGAGGTCGAGGAGAACGTGGTGGAGAGCCACATCTCGAAGCTGCGCAAGAAATTGCGCGAGAAGCTCGGCCACGACCCGATCGATTCCAAGAGGTTCCTCGGCTACCGGCTGGTGTTTTGATGGCCGTCGCCGGCACATCCCGCGCCAGCCTCGCGCAAGACACGAGGCTTAGTTTTGTAGCCTCTCAGAAAGGCACCGAGGAGATGTATCGATGAGCCTCTACGGAATGATGCGCACCGGCGTCTCCGGTATGAACGCCCAGGCCAACCGCTTGTCCACGGTGGCCGACAATATCGCGAATTCCGACACAACCGGCTACAAGCGCTCCTCCGCCGAATTCTCGACGCTGATCATGCCCAGCACCGGCGGCGCCTATAATTCGGGTGGCGTCACGACGACGATCCGTTCGGCCGTCAGCTCGCAGGGTGTTCTGCAATACACCACTTCGGTCTCCGACCTCGCCGTCAACGGCGACGGCTTCTTCGTCGTGCAGGACCCGAGCGGAACGCCCTATCTCACCCGCGCCGGCGCCTTCGTTCCGGACGCTCAAGGACGCCTCGTCAACGCCGCCGGCTACCAGCTGATGGCCTACAGCTACGCCAACGGCGATCCGGCCGCGACCGCCAACGGCTTCGAAGGCCTCGTGCCGGTGCAGATTTCCGATCAGGAGATGACGGCGACGCCGAGCACGGAAGGGACATTCACCGGCAACCTGCCGGCTGGCGCCACCGCTGTCACCGCCGGCAACCTACCCACCGACAACAGCACCTCGTCACAATACACGTCGAAATCGTCGCTGGTCGCCTACGACAATCTCGGCAACAAGGTGTTGCTCGACGTCTATTTCACCAACACCGGCACCGGCACCTGGCAGGTCTCGGTGTTCGATCAGTCGAAGGCCACGGCCGGCACGTCGTTCCCCTATGCGGGCGGCGCGCTGGGTTCGGCCAATCTCACCTTCGACACCACCACCGGCAAGCTCACCGGCGCGACCACCGGCGTGTCCTTCACGGTGCCGAACGGGTCGACTCTCAACCTCGACCTCTCCAAGCTGACGCAACTCGGAACCGGCTTCACGGTCTCCGACGCCAACGTCAACGGCAATGCGCCGAGCACGATCGAAAAGATCCAGATCAGCCAGGACGGCGTCATCTACGCCCAATTCGAGGATGGCTCCACCAAGCCGCTCTACAAGATCCCGCTGGCCGACGTTCAGAGCCCCGACAACCTCACCGCGATGCCGGGCAACGTCTATGTGCAGAGCGCGGACTCAGGCGCTGTTCGCATCGGCTTTGCCAATGAAGGAAAGCTTGGCTCGGTTGTCTCGGGCGCGCTCGAAAATTCCAATGTCGATATCGCCGAGGAACTGACCAACATGATTGCGGCGCAGCGCAGCTACACCGCCAACTCGAAGGTCTTCCAGACCGGTTCCGACCTGATGGACGTCCTGGTCAACCTGAAGAGATAACCCCATCGGGCGCCAGCCCGTGAAAGACCCGCATGTCGCTTTCCACCGCATTAAGCATCGCCCAGTCGGCGCTCCTGGCCACATCCAAGCAAACCAGCGTCGTGTCGCGCAATGTGGCCGACGCGTCCAACCCGGACTATGCCCGTCGCGTCGCCGTCGTCACCAGCACGGCGCCCGGCGCGCGATCGGTGGAGATACAGCGCGCCGCCAATGATCTTCTGTTCCGGCAGAACCTTTCCGCGCTGTCGGCATGGAGCGGCCAGAGCGCGCTTTACAGCGGCATGGATCAGCTCGACCTATCGGTTAATGGTGTCGACAATGCGTCGTCTGCGTCGATCGCGATCGGCAATCTGCAGCAGGCGCTGCAGCTCTACGCCACCACGCCGTCGAACCAGAATCTCGGCGCCAGCGTCATCGACGCAGCCAAGCAGGTGGTGAGCTCGCTGAACGACGGCACCACGGCGATCCAGGATTTCCGCACCCAGACGGACGGCCAGATCGCCACCGCCGTCGACGACCTCAACTCGCTGCTCAGCCAGTTCCAGGACGCCAACAAGGCCGTCATCGCCGGCACGCGCTCCGGCACGGATGTGTCGGACGCGCTCGACCAGCGGGACGCGCTTCTCAAGAAGATCGCCGAATATGTCCCGGTCTCGACCTTCACGCGCGGCGACAACGACATGGTCATCACCACCAAGGACGGCACGACGCTGTTCGAGACGGTGCCGCGGTCGGTGACCTTCACGCCCTCGGCCGGCTACACCGCTGGCACGCCCGGCAACACGATCTATATCGACAATGTGCCGCTTTCTGCAGGCACCGGCGACAATACCAGCGCCGACGGCAAGCTTGCCGGCATGCTGAAGCTGCGCGACGGCGTTGCCGCGACCATGCAGAGCCAGCTCGACGAGATCGCGCGCGGCCTGATCACGGCATTTGCCGAGACCGCGCCGTCTCAGCCCAACGCCGCAGGCCTGTTCACCTGGTCCGGCGCGCCGGCTATTCCCGCTGCCGGCACCCTGGTCGACGGCCTCGCCGGCTCGATCAGCGTCAACGCCGCGTTTGACCCGAGCGCCGGCGGCAGCGCGGCGCTGCTGCGCGACGGCGGCGCCAACGGCGCGGCCTATGTTTCCAACACCGGCGGCGGCGCCTCCTATTCTGACCTGCTGATCGCCTACGGCAACAGGCTCGACCAGCCGATGGCCTTCGACACCTCCGCCGGCATCACGGTCAGCTCCGGCGTCTCGGACTACGCGGCCAACACCATCGGCTGGTTCGAAGGCGTGCGCCAGCAGGCGTCGACCAACGCCGACGCGAAGGAAGCGCTGGCCACTCGCACCGCCGAAGCGC
>NZ_RZSN01000276.1:0-4923 GCF_003997315.1 Mesorhizobium sp. M1A.F.Ca.IN.020.04.1.1 | reverse complement strand
ACTCTGGAAACCCTTGCGCATCAATGGCTTCTTCGACGACAGCACGCCGGAGTTGACGCCGGTCCAGCCGATCTCGCCCGACAGCTTGCCATATTCGATCTTGGGACAGCGGTTCATGACCACCTTGATGCCGGCTGCCTCGGCGCGCGCGGCGGCCTCGTCATGGCGAACACCTAGCTGCATCCAAACGACCTTCGGCAGCGGATCGAGCTTCAGTACCTGCTCGACGATGCCAGGGACAGCGGCCGAGCCGCGAAAAATGTCGATCATATCGACCGGATGCGGCAGGTCGGCCAGGCTGGCATAGACCGTCTGTCCAAGGATCTGCTTGCCGGCATGACCGGGATTGATCGGCAACACCGAAAAACCCTTGGCCAGCAGATATTTCAGCACGAAATAGCTTGGCCGCACGTCGTTGGGCGAGGCGCCGACCATGGCAATGGTCTTCACCGAGTTCAGAATGCCGGCAATGTAGCTGTTGTCGTAGGCGTCGTGATTCATGGCTCGTCCTCATACAGCGCATCGGCGAGAAAGGCAGCCGGATCGCTGCAGAAGTCACGCATCATGCGAAAATGATCGGTGTCCTGAAAATTAATCAGATCGAGGCCGATGCGGCTGATGCGGAAGAGCCGCGCGTTCGGGCAGGCCATTAGCAACGGAGAGTGCGTCGCCATGATCACCTGCGCGGTGCCGGACCGCTCCATGCGCTGAAGCAGCTTCAGCAACTCGATCTGGCGCGTCGGCGAGAGCGCGCTTTCGGGCTCGTCGAGGATGTAGATGCCCTGTCGTCGGCAGCGTTCCTCGAAGAAGCGGATGAACCCTTCGCCATGCGACCATGACAGGAAGTCCGGCGGCGCTCCGCCGGACTCCAGCGCCGCCTGGTCAAGATAACGAGCCACGGAGTAAAAGGACTCCGCCCGGAAGAACCAGCCCGCGGTGACCTTCGGCAGCCAATGGCAGCGCAGCGCAGCGGCAAGTGCAGCACCACTCTTGTCGATGGCGCCTGAGTGGTCGACGGGCATATAACCTTTGCCGCCGCCGGCCTCGTCATAGCCGGCCAGCGCGCCGATGGCTTCGAGCAGCGTCGATTTGCCGGTGCCGTTCTCGCCAACGATGATGGTGATGGCCGACGTGAATTCGAATTCGAACTCGCGATCCCGGAAGATCGGCAGGCTCCATGGATATCCGTCCCAATCCGCGACGCGCGAAGACTCAAGCAGAATGCGCTTGAGATAGGGCGCTTTCAGCCGCGTCAGTTGCTTGCGGGCAGCCACGTCGGACCTTCAATCATAAAAAAGCGCGCTGCATTCTCGGGTCAATTATTCGTCGGCCCATTCCGGCTTGCGCTTGCCGATGAAGGCGCCGATGCCCTCCTCGGCGTCGCGCGCCAGCATGTTTTCCACCATCACACGGCCGGTATAGGCGTAGGCGTCGGCCAGCCCCATTTCGGCCTGGGCGTAGAACGCCTCCTTGCCGGTCTTGACCACCAAAGACGATTTTGAAGCAATGGTTTGCGCGTATTTGTTGACAACCTGATTCAGATATTCGCGCGGCACGATCCGGTTGACGAGACCGAACTCCTTGGCCGTCGCCGCATCGATCGTCTCGCCGGTGAGAAGCATTTCCATCGCCTGCTTGCGCGAGACGTTGCGCGACAGCGCAACCATCGGCGTCGAGCAGAACAGGCCGATATTGACGCCGGGCGTGCAGAAGGTCGCTTCGTGCGAGGCGATGGCGAGGTCGCAGCTCGCGACAAGCTGCAGTCCGGCCGCGGTAGCCAGACCGTCGACCTCGGCGATCACCGGCCTCGGATGGCGCACGATGGTCTGCATCAGCTTTGCGCAGGCGACAAAGGTCTTTTCGAAGAAGGCGCGGCCGCGATCCGGTTCTGCGCGGTGCGCCGTCATTTCCTTGAGGTCGTGGCCGGCGCAAAACACTTTGCCTGACGCTGCCAGGATGATGACGCGTACGGATTTGTCGTCCTTCACGCGGTCGAACTCGGCCTGCAGCGCCGCCATCGTCGCCAGCGACAGCGCGTTGGCCGGCGGGCTTGCAAGAGTGAGGCGCAGCACGCCCTTGTCTCGGCTGACAAGAACCGGGCCGTCGGCGACGGCGGGCTTGATGGCAAGGACTTCGGCCATTTTTGAACCTCTCGATCAGCGGTCCCGGGTTATGGAGCAACAGAACTAACATGCTGCCGATTGAAGAACAGCCGCGAGACGTGTTTTCTCCGTGGCACCGTTTGGTCCAGGCGCGCCGCCTGGAACTTCCCGTATATAGGAATCGCGCATGCCCGCTCAAAGCAATCTCAAGCCGGTGCTGACCGCAGCCGAAGTAAACGGGCTGATGGCAAGCGTCTATCCGCAGCTCAACGACCAGTTCTCCTTCTATGAGGCGCTGGAAGTGTTTCCGGGCGGCTGCACGGTGCGGCTCAATGCCGACCAGCGCCATCTGCGTCCCGGCGGCACCGTCTCGGGTCCGGCGTTGTTCACGCTTGCCGACATTGGCGGCTATGTGTGCGTGCTTAGCCATGCCGGGCCGGATGCGCTTTCGGTGACGACCAATCTCAACATCAACTTCATGCGCAAGGCCGAGGCCGGGCCGATCGACGGCCATTGCCGTATCCTGAAGCTCGGAAAGAGCCTGATGGTGTTCGACATCGACATCGTCGCCGGGGCCGACCGGCACACGGTGGCCCACGCCACCGGGACCTATTCGATCCCGCCGAAGCGAATGGATGAGGTAAAATAATACCGTTTCGCCAATTGATTGTTTTTGCTTTATTTTCAGCGCCAGTAGAGTTTCCGCTTGGCTTGACGCATCCGGCGCCCTCGCCTATAAGCCGTCACGAAACAGCGGCCGCAAGGGCCGCCGTTTTGTTATTGCCGGACGGCTTGGCCTCTCCGTCAATTCAAGCAACAAAAAACGCCTGTTCCTGCCGTTCGCGGATAGGACGGTCAACCTGAGAGCAAAACCATGGCTACCTTTTCGCAGAAGCCTGCGGATGTGGTGAAGAAGTGGGTGTTGATCGACGCCGAGGGTCTCGTCGTCGGCCGCCTTGCCACTGTCATCGCCAACCATCTGCGCGGCAAGCACAAGCCCACTTTCACCCCGCATGTCGATGATGGCGACAATGTCATCGTCATCAATGCCGACAAGGTGGTGTTCACCGGCAAGAAGTACACCGACAAGGTCTATTACTGGCACACCGGCCATCCCGGCGGCATCAAGGAGCGCACCGCGCGCCAGCTGCTCGAGGGCCGCTTCCCCGAGCGCGTCGTCGAGAAGGCTGTCGAACGCATGATCCCGCGCGGCCCGCTTGGCCGCCGCCAGATGAAGAATCTCCGCGTCTATGCAGGCACTGAGCATCCGCACGCGGCCCAGCAGCCCGTCACGCTCGACGTGGCCAAGCTGAACTCCAAGAACAAGAGGGCCTCGTAATGGCTGAGCTTTCCTCGCTCGCAGAACTCGGGACTGTCACGACCGCCGCGCAGCCGGCCGCGCCTGTCCACGTCCAGAAGCTCGACAAGTCGGGCCGCGCCTATGCTACCGGCAAGCGCAAGAACGCCATCGCGCGCGTCTGGGTGAAGCCGGGCTCCGGCAAGATCATCGTCAACGACAAGGAATTCGCGACCTATTTCGCGCGTCCCGTGCTGCAGATGATCCTCAACCAGCCAATCGTCGCCGCCAACCGCGCCGGCCAGTACGACATCGTCGCCACCGTCATCGGCGGCGGTCTTTCCGGCCAGGCGGGCGCCGTGCGTCACGGCATCTCCAAGGCGCTGACCTATTACGAGCCGGGCCTGCGCTCGGTGCTCAAGAAGGGCGGCTTCCTCACCCGCGACAGCCGCGTGGTCGAGCGCAAGAAGTACGGCAAGGCCAAGGCCCGCCGCAGCTTCCAGTTCTCGAAGCGCTAAGCGCTGCGAAGTCCAAGCATTTCGAAAAGGCCGCCTCCGGGCGGCTTTTTTGTTTCCGTCACCAGTGCCCGGCCGGCGTCTTTATGTAGTCGATGAACGCGCGCAGCGGTGCCGGCACCAAGCGCCGGCCAGGGTAATAAAGAAACGGCCCCGAGAAGCTTTGCCACCAGGGCTGGAGCACAGGTTCCAGAACGCCGCTGTCGAAATACGGGCGCACCCAGTCCTCGAAGAGCCAAAGGATGCCGACGCCGGCGATCGCCGCATCGACAGCGAGATCGACGCCACCACCGATGCTGACGACCAATGGCCCCGTGGGATCGACCCGCACCACCTCGCCGTCCCGCTCGAATTCCCAAGGCGTCATGACCCCGCTCGGGAAGCGGCCGCGCACGCAGGCATGGCCAAGCAGGTCGCGCGGGTGCTGCGGCCGACCGTGCCGGTCAAGGTAGGACGGCGCGGCGGAGGTCGTGAAGCGCTGCGCGCGCGGTCCGATCGGCACCGCGATCATGTCCTGCTCCAGCCGCTCGTCATAGCGGATTCCGGCGTCGCAGCCGGCCACCAGCACATCGACAAAGTTCTCCTCGGCGATCACCTCCAGGCGAATGGCGGGATAGGCCGCGAGAAATCGCGGAACGATTTTGGGCAGCACCAGCCGCGAGGCGCTTATCGGCACGTTGAGACGCAAGGTTCCGGCGGGCCGGTCGCGAAAGCCGTTCACCACATCGAGCGCAGCTTCTACCTCGCCCAATGCGGGGCCGAGCCGCGCCAGCAGGCTGGCACCGGCCTCGGTCAAAGCAACGCTGCGCGTGGTGCGGTTGAAGAGCCTAACACCGAGTTGGGTTTCCAGACGGCGGATGGCTTCGCTGAGCGCTGACGCGCTGCCGGCCGTGGCGCGAGCTGCTTCGCGAAAGCCGCCCGCGCGCGCCACGGCCATGAATGCCTGGAGATCGCTGAGTTCGGCCGCCATTGTCCTAAATTTCGTACAAGCTGTGCCGAATATAGCTGA
>NZ_RZSN01000275.1:0-4957 GCF_003997315.1 Mesorhizobium sp. M1A.F.Ca.IN.020.04.1.1 | reverse complement strand
GTGAGGCCGAAGATGAAGATGTTGTCGTCGCCGACGCGCTCCTTGATCTCGACATTGGCGCCGTCGAGCGTGCCGATGGTCAAGGCGCCGTTGAGGGCAAACTTCATGTTGCCGGTGCCGGAAGCCTCCATGCCGGCGGTCGAGATCTGCTCGGAAAGATCGGCCGCCGGCATCATCACCTCGGCGAGGCTGACATTGTAGTTCGGGACAAACACAACCTTGAGCAGGCCGCGCGTCGAGGGATCGCCGTTGATCACCCGGGCGACGTCGTTGGCCAGTTTGATGATGAGCTTGGCGTTGTGGTAGCTCGGCGCCGCCTTGCCGCCGAAGAATTTAACCCGCGGCATCCAGTCCCGCTCGGGATGCGAGCGGATCTGGTCGTAGAGCGCGATCGCCTCCAGAATGTTGAGCAATTGGCGCTTGTATTCGTGGATGCGCTTGACCTGGATGTCGAACAGCGCTGAAGGATCGAGCCTGATGCCGAGCCGGTCGGCGACTAGGTTTGCAAGCCTCACCTTGTTCTGGCGCTTCACGGCGGCAAACTTCTCGCGGAAAGCGGAGTCGCCGGCAAGAGGATCGAGATCCTTGATCGCTTCGATGTCGTCCATGAAGCGGTTCCCGATCGCTTCGCGGGCAAGCGCGGTCAGGCCGGGATTGCACTGGATCAGCCAGCGCCTGGGCGTGATGCCGTTGGTCTTGTTGTTGATGCGGTCGGGATAGAGCTTGTGGAGATCGGCAAACACCGTCTCCTTCATCAGATCGGTGTGCAGCGCCGAGACGCCGTTGATCGAATGCGAGCCGACGAAAGCGAGATTGCCCATGCGCACGCGGCGGTCGCCATTTTCCTGGATCAGCGAGATGCGGGCGATCTGCTCGCCCGAGAATTTTCCGGTGGCCCGCGCCTCCAGGAGAACCTGGGCATTGATGGCGTAGACGATCTGCATGTGGCGCGGCAACAGACGCTCGAACAGCGGCACCGGCCAGCTTTCCAACGCCTCCGGCAGCAACGTGTGGTTGGTGTAGGCGAAGGTACGCTTGGTGATGTCCCAGGCAAGGTCGAAATCCATGCCGTGAACGTCCATCAGAAGCCGCATCAGCTCCGGCACGGCGACGGCCGGATGGGTGTCGTTCAGGTGGATCGCGGCCTTGTCGGGCAGCGACTTCAGGTCGCCGTACTGGCTGAGGTGGCGCTGGACGATGTCCTGCAGCGAAGCAGTCGAGAAGAAATATTCCTGGCGCAGCCGGAGCTCCTGCCCGGCCATGTGCGAGTCGGCCGGATAGAGAACGCGCGACAGCGCGTCGGCCTTGTTGCTTTCGGCGAGCGCGCCGATGTGGTCGCCGGCATTGAACTTGTCGAGCAGAATCGGGTCGATCGGCATGCCGGACCACAGCCGCAGCGTGTTGACGCGCTTGGCGCGCCAGCCCGCGACCGGCGTGTCATAAGCGACCGCCAGCACATGCTCGTTGGGCCTCCAGACATGGCGCTCCAGGCGGCCGTCCTTTGAGGTGATCGATTCCACCGAACCGCCGAAGCCGACCTCGAAGGAACGTTCGCGCCGCTCGAACTCCCATGGGTTGCCATGGTCGAGCCAGGTCTCCGGCAGCTCGACCTGCCAGCCGTCATGGATCTCCTGCCGGAACATGCCGTTGGCGTAGCGGATGCCGTAGCCGTGGGCGGGAATATCGACCGTTGCCATGCTTTCCATGAAGCAGGCGGCGAGCCGGCCGAGACCGCCATTGCCTAGGGCTGCGTCCGGTTCAAGGCCGGCGATCAAGTCGAGATCCACGCCGAGCGATGCCAGCGCCTCGCGCATGTTCTCCATCAGGCCGAGATTGGAGAAGGCGTCGCGCATCAGGCGCCCGATCAGGAATTCGAGCGAGAGATAGTAGACGCGCTTTTCCTGCTGGTCGTAGGCTTCCTTGGTCGCCTGGATCCAGTGATCGACGACGCGGTCGCGCACCACCTTGATCGAGGCGGTCAGCCAGTCGTAGGGCGTTGCGACGGTGGTGTCCTTGCCGACCCGGTACTTGAGCGACATCAGGACTTCCTCGGCGAGCGTCCTGGGATCGGGGTGATCGAGAGCGGGGGCTTCGATCGTCATGGCGGGTTTCATATCGCCTCTCGTTCGGTTGGCCTGATCATAGCGGCTTTCACCGTTTCTCCTACCCAGTTTGCCGCGCTGCAGCATATAATGTTAAATCGATTTAGGGCGGAGTGTCCATCCGATGCACCTGCGGCTAATTACCATGGTGGGGCGGAGATCAGGCCGCCAGCGCGTCCTCCGGCGGCTTCTTGGCGCCGGTCATGAGCGCGACGGCATCCGACATCGAAATCTGCTTCGGATCGACGACGCATAGACGCCGTCCAAGCCGGTGGATGTGGATGCGATCGGCAACCTCGAAGACATGCGGCATGTTGTGCGAGATGAGCACGATCGGCAGGCCGCGCTTCTTGACGTCGAGGATCAGCTCGAGGACGCGGCGACTTTCCTTGACACCGAGCGCCGCCGTCGGTTCGTCCATGATCACCACCTTCGATCCGAAGGCGGCGGCGCGAGCCACGGCGACGCCTTGGCGCTGGCCGCCCGAAAGCGTCTCCACCGCCTGGCTGATGTTCTGGATGGTCATCAGGCCGAGTTCGGTCAGCTTGTCGCGGGCGCGCTTTTCCATCGCCGGACGATCCAGCATGCGGAACCAGCTGCCGAGCGGACCCGGTTTGCGGATCTCGCGGCCGAGAAACATGTTGTCGGCGATCGACAGCGCCGGCGACAATGCCAGGTTCTGGTAGACGGTCTCGATCCCCGCCTCGCGGGCCTCGATGGGCGATTTGAACTGGACCTGCTTGCCGTCCAGCTCAATCACCCCTTCATCGGGATGCACGGCGCCGGAGATCGCCTTGATGAGCGTCGACTTGCCGGCGCCGTTGTCGCCGATCACGGCCAGGATTTCTCCCGGGTAGAGATCGAAGTCGCAGTTGTTGAGCGCGGTCACGCGGCCGTAGCGCTTGGTCAGACCGCGCGCGGTGAGAACAGCCTGCTGGGTCATGGTTACACCGAAACCTTTCTGATCCACTGGTCGATCGCCACGGCGCCGATAATCAGGACACCGGTGAGCAGCACTTTCCATTGCGGGTCAGCGCCCAGCATGTTGAGGCCCATCGAGACGACGCCGACGATCATGGCGCCGAACAGCGTGCCGAGGATGGAGCCGCGGCCGCCAAAGAGCGAGATGCCCCCGATCACGGTCGCGGTGATCGCTTGCAGATTATAGTCGGTGACGGCGGCGGACGGCGAGATCGAGCCGTTGCGGCCGATCGACACCCAGGCAGCGAAGGCGGCGATCAGACCGGCAAGCGTATAGACGGCCATCAGCACAGACTTGGTCTGGATACCGGAGAGTTTCGCCGCTTCCGGGTCGTCGCCGACGGCATAGACATGGCGGCCCCACGCCGTGTGGTTGAGCACATACCACAAGAGCAGCACCAACAGGACCATGGCGATGACGCCGGCCGTCAGCACGGCGGAGCCGACCCTGAAGCTCAGCGCGAAGAGATGCAGCAGCGGCGCCTGAGCGTCGACATCGGCGTCGCGGATCGTCTCATTGGCCGAGTAGATGAAATTGGTGGCCATGACGATGTTCCAGGTGCCCAGTGTCACGATGAAGGGCGGCAATTTCATATAGGCGACCAACAAGCCGTTGAGCATGCCGCAAACCGCGCCTGCGCCAAGCCCAAGCACCACGGCCAGGATTGTCGGCATGCCATAGGTGATGGCGCAGTTGCCCATGACCACCGCCGAGATGACCATCACCACGCCGATCGAAAGATCGATGCCGGCGGTCAGGATGACCAGCGTCTGGGCAGCCCCCAGGATGCCGACGATGGCGATCTGCTGCAGGATCAGCGTCAGCGTGTAGGACGAAAAGAAGCGGCCGCCGATGGCAACGCCAAAGATGATGACCGACAGCACCAGCACGATCAGCGGCACCGCCGCCGGCGTGGAGTGCAGGAAATGCTGGGCGCGCTTGACGAATGACTTGCCGTGCTCGTCGAAGGCCGCGACGCTGCTGTCGCTGCCCGAAAGTACCTTCTCGAATTCCTGAATCTGAGACATGTATCCTCCCGTATGCGCACAGCCTTCTCATTGCTGCGCGCGCCGTCGACGCCTCTTCCGGTCTGTCGCCAGGATTGTCCGCGCTTGACGAAGGCGCATCGTCCACCCGATGCGGCCGGGGATCAAGCCCCCAGCCGCAAGCTTTGTGAACCGTCAGAGCGTCAGCCCCAGCACTTGGCGAGGCCTTCCTTGGTGTCGATCGACTTGACGCCGTTGGCTGGCTTGTCGGTAACGAGATTGACGCCGGTGTCGAAGAAGTTCTTCCCTTCGGTCGGCTTCGGCTTCGTTCCGTCCTTGGCAAATTTGGCGATCGCCTCGATGCCGAGCGCCGCCATCTGCAGCGGGTACTGCTGCGAGGTGGCGCCGATAACGCCCTCGGCAACCGACTTGACGCCCGGGCAGCCGCCGTCGACCGAAACGATCAGCACCTGCTTTTCCAGACCGACGGCCTTGAGCGCCTGGTAGGCACCGACAGCGGCCGGCTCGTTGATGGTGTGGATGACGTTGATGGTGTTGTCCTTTTGCAGGAGGTTCTCCATCGCCTTGCGGCCGCCTTCCTCGTTGCCGTTGGTCACGTCGTGGCCGACGATGCGCGGATCGTCCTCGTCGCCGATCTTGTTGGGATCCTTCACGTCGATGCCGTAGCCCATCATGAAGCCCTGGTCGCGCAGAACGTCGACGGTCGGCTGCGAGGGAGTGAGGTCGAGGAAGCCGATCTTGGCGTCCTTGGCCTTGTCGCCGAGCGTGGCGGCGGCCCAGGCGCCGATCAGCTTGCCGGCCTCCAGATTGTCGGTGGCGAAGGTCGCGTCGGCAGCGTCGATCGGATCGAGCGGCGTGTCGAGGGC
>NZ_RZSN01000274.1:0-5014 GCF_003997315.1 Mesorhizobium sp. M1A.F.Ca.IN.020.04.1.1 | reverse complement strand
CCCAAAGATAGGCTTCCCACGCCAAGATTAAATTACGCGATCGCGGTAGGAGATTTCCTAGGAACCTGCTGTACCGGCGACGAAGGCCCGGACGTGGGCGACGAACTCGTCGAAGGCCGGCTCGCCCTCAAGCAGGATGTGGTTTTGGCTTTCCAGCTCGAGGAAGCTGGCGCCGGGAATGCCTGCCGCCATGGTGCGGCCGGACTCGACCGGGGCAACATTGTCTTCCCGCGCGTGCAGCACCAGGGTCGGCACCCGCACTTTTTCGAGCAGCTCGCTGACATCGATCACGGAAAAGGCGGTCTGCAGGCGCCAGGCGTCGTCCGGCAAAACCGTGCGCCGCATCAGATCGTCCATCCAGGCGAAATGTTCGTGCGTGGCGCCGGGGATGAACATGGAGCAGAAGGCTTGGCGGAACATCGGGTTCGACTTGCCCCAGCTCTCGCGCATCAGCGTCGATACGGCCTCGCGCGTGGCGATCTCGCCGGGGTCGCCGCGCGCCCGCCAGCCTTTGACGTAGCCGCCGTAGAGGATCATGCCCGAGACTTTCTCGGGGTGGCGTATGGCATAGGCGATCGAAACCGCGCAGCTCTGCGACAGACCAAGAAGCGTGAAGCGATCGAGCCCCGCGGCCTCGACGACGCATTCGAGATCCGACACCATCGTGTCGAACGAGACGTCGGCCACGTGGCGTTGCGACAGGCCATTGCAGCGCTCGTCGTAGCGCACCAACTGGTTCCGGCGTGACAGTTCCCTCATCCAGTGCCGCCAGATCGGGCTGTCCCAGTCGAAGGTCAGATGCGACATCCAATGCGCGGCGCGCAGGATGGGCGGGCCGCTGCCGGTCTTGGCAAAAGCAAGCCTTGTGCCGTCGCGAGCCCGGCAGAAATGGACGGCGCGGCCGGGATCCTGCGCGGGCGTCGGGCTGTTGGCAAGCTGAGTGGAAGGTGATTGCATCTGGGCCACGTCCGTGGCGCCGCGTTGCGCGGAGCGTCCCGTCGGCTGGGCGGCTGCCGCCCTCACCTTCTCCTCCAGCGCTTCGATCTCTTCCGCCAGGCCGATATCCTCCGGCAGCAGCCGCCGCAGGCGCCGGGCAAGCGGCAGCGCACGCCTCGGCTCGCCGGCCAGGCGCTCGATCAGCTCGCGCAACATGCCGAGCTCGGCGATCTCGACCTCGCTGGCGACGCCCGCGCGCCAGGCCTCGTATTCGAAGCAGCGCTCGAGCGAAAGATCGGCGAGGAAATCGCCGCGGATCGAACCGGCCACGGCCTCCAGCTCCTCCGTCGAAGCCATGGAAAGATCGCCCTTCACCAGCGGCAGCAGCCGGGCATAGTCCGTGCCAAGTTTCAGCGAGACAGTGTTGCGGTCGGCGACCAGAGCGGGTTCGTCCTCGCCGAGCACCTGGCGGATCTTGGACAAGCTCCAGCGCAAGGCGCCGCGCGGATCGTCGGGAATGTCCCAGAAGATTTCGCAGAGCCGCTCGCGCTGATGCGCCTTGCCGGTGACGGCGAGATAGGCAAGCAAGGCTCTCGTCTTGCGCGACGGCGGCAGGTCGAGCAGCGCGCCGTCGCGGACCACCTGGAAGTCGCCGAGCACGCACAGGTCCAGCAGCCCCTTATGCGGAGCGTCGGTCATCCGGCCGGGCACCCTTCCACTGCCATCTGGCTCCTCGTCGATGCGGCGGGAGAAGACCGCACCGGAATATCAAAATCGGCTAATTTACGGAAGCCGATACGGCAAGAAGGACATTGGGAATGTGCGATGGGTTACATTGGCGGCGATGCGTACTCTCCCTTCGAGGGGAGCTGTCGCCGAAGGTGACAGAGGGGGCGCTTCGCGTGAAGCGCCAGCGCTCTCCCCGACATCAGACGGCGTTGGCGATCCAAGTGAGACGCCCCCCCTCTGTCCTGCCGGACATCTCCCCCGCAAGGGGGAAGATTGGATGTCACCGACGCTTTCGCAAACCTCCAACCACCGCAATTGCCACCGCCAGAGCGACCAAACCCGCCGCCACTGCGAACGTAAACGCCATCCCGTCGGCGACTGCTTCCGGTGCCGCGGCGCCGACCTCGCCAGTGCCCACCGCGAAGGCAAACACCGCGCCCATCACCGCCGTGCCGGTGATCAGGCCGAGATTGCGCGACAGGCTGAGCATGCCCGAGACCACGCCGCGCTCGTTCTTATCGACATCGGCCATGACGGCGGTGTTGTTCGCCGCCTGAAAGAGCTGATAGCCGGGCGTCAGCAGCATGATCGCCGCCGCGTAGCCGGCGACGCCGAACAGCGCCGGCAGCAGAGCAAGCGCGACGCAGCCGATGGTCATCAGCACCAGCCCGGCAACGACCATGGCGGACGCGCCCAGGCGATCGACGAAGCGGCCGGCAGTCACGCCGCACAGCGCCGAGACGACCGGGCCGATCGACAGCACGGCGCCGACCTGCGCTTCGCCCAGGCCCAGCGCGCGCGACAGGAAGAAGGGTCCGACGACAAGCGTCGCCATCATCACGGTGGAGACCAGCCCGTTCATGGCAAGGCTCGGCGCCAGCACCGGATCGCTGAACAGCGCTGGTTTGACCAGAGGCGACGCCACTCTTCGCTGCGCATAGAGGAACAGCGCGGCGCCGAGAACGGCAATGCCGAGCAACGCGATGTTCGTGCCGCCGAAATGGCCGCGTCCTGCCGTCATCGCCAGCGCATAGGCGGCGAGCGTCAAGGCAAGCAGCAACGTGCCCAGCGCGTCGAAGCGCGGGCCAACGCCCTGCGCCTCACTGCGGAGGATCGTCGCGGTTTGATCGCCCGGCAGGAAGCGCCGGGCGAGGATCATCGCCACGACACCCAGCCCGGCAGTGACGAGGAAGATCGCGCGCCAGCCGAGGGAAGCGATCAGCACCCCGCCAAGCGACGGCCCAAGCGCCGTGCCGATCGCCGACATGGTGCCGAGCAGGCCCATGGCGCTGCCAGTACGCTCTTTCGGCATCGTCGTGCCGACCAAGGCCATGGTCAGCGCCATCATCACCGCGGCGCCGAGGCCTTGAGCGGCGCGGGCGGCGACCAGCAACAGCAGCGACGCGGCGCTGGCGGCCGACGAGATCGCCAAGCCGCCCGACGCTGACGATGAGCGCGGTGACGGCAAGCAGATAGGCAAGCACCACCCATTGCACCGCCTGGAAGGATGCTGCGAAGGCGGTGCTCAGCGTCGGCAGCGCGACATTGGCGATGCTGGTGCTGAGCGAGGACAAAAGCATCGCCAGCGACAGGCTGGCCAGCGCGCCGCTTGCCGAGCGCCTTGCGGGAGCGGCGCGTGGATCTGCGATATCGGCCATGGTTCTTCTCCGGCTCGGGTGGAACTTGCCGGGAGAATAGGTGCCTCGCCAATATGGCGGAATGCGCAGCATTTGCACTCGAATAGTGCATGAAACGCCCTGTCACTGCATCGAGGACGTGCTAAGATCGCGCCATGTCGCGACCCGATCTCAACCTGCTCGTCACGCTGGACGTGCTCATCGCCGAAGGCAGTGTCGCGAAAGCCGCGCGGCGGCTGAAGCTCAGCCCGTCGGCAATGAGCCGCGCGCTCGCAAGACTGCGCGAGGTGACCGGCGATCCGCTTTTGGTCCGCGCCGGGCGCGGCCTGGTGCCGACGCCCCGCGCCATCGAGCTCGGGACGGATGTCGGCCGGCTGGTGAAGGAGGCGGAGGCTGTGCTGCGCCCCGCCGAACGGCTCGACCTGAAGCGGCTTACGCGCAGTTTCACGCTGCGCAACAGCGATGGTTTTGTGGAAAATTTCGGCCCTGCCCTTCTCGCGCGCGTCGCCGAGGAAGCGCCGGGCGTGCAGCTCCGTTTCGTGCCGAAGCCCGACAAGGACAGCGCGCCGATGCGCGAAGGCAGTGTCGATCTCGAGACCGGCGTTATCGGCGGCTCGACCGGCCCGGAGGTGCGGGCGCAGGCGCTGTTCCGCGACCGTTTCGTCGGCGTGGTGCGCATCGGCCATCCGCTGTGCGACGGCAAGATCACCGCCGCCCGCTTCTCCGCCGGCCGGCATATATTGATCTCTCGCCGCGGGCTGGATCGCGGGCCTATCGACGACGCGCTGGAACTCGCCGGGCTGACGCGGACGATCGCCACCGTGGTCGGCGGCTTCGCGGAAGCGCTGGCGCTGGCGCGCGGCTCCGACCTCATCGCCACGGTGCCCGAGCGCTATACCGGCAAGCTGCGCGAAGGCCTGCTCACCTTCGCATTGCCGGTGAAGCTCGCCGGGCTCACAATCTCGCTGCTATGGCACCCGCGCCTCGACGCCGACCCCGCGCATCGGTGGCTGCGGGGCCTGGTGAGGGAGGTGTGCGGCGGGCGGTGAGACAGCCGATCTCCTTTCGCGGCAACCGGCACGCAGGCAGGCGAGGCGCGAAGGAACGCCGCGCCGACAGACCAGATTTTGGCTCCAACAAAGTGTGGAGACAGGTTCCTTGGCGACGCCGGGACGGAGCGGGGGGACGCCCAACAAGAACCCCCGCTCCGTCGCTGCTCGAGCACCTCTGCCCGATCTGCCGGCCAGGACCTGCGCCGGGACACTTCGAGCAACCGATCGCCCACCCTCATCGGATGGCGAATTTTAGCATCCCTGCATGTGCGCATCATGAAGCGGTTCACAGAGCGGCAGCGTTCCTCTCCGCAGTCTTTGAGGGGCACGAAACCGCTAGCGCGACGGGGAATTCACTGCCGTTTGCCCGCCAATGCTGCGTTGCCGAAATGCGCCCAAAAAAAGTCAGGTTGAGAACCGGACCTCAAAACGCCTCAACCAGTGAAAAACCAGCCTATTCAAACGTGTAGGCGGCAACATTCGTGTCGCTTGCCGCAACGGGCGAAAAGCCCGGAAATCCGCCATTTCGGAGCCTGCGGCGCGGCAACCGCGGAAATGCGGCAGCCCGATTTCGGCATTGCACAACGGAAAAAAACGCTGTTCCGGAGGCGCCGCCGCCGACGTTGACAGCCAGCCGGGCCAATGGCAATCCGCAGTGAC
>NZ_RZSN01000273.1:0-5020 GCF_003997315.1 Mesorhizobium sp. M1A.F.Ca.IN.020.04.1.1 | reverse complement strand
GCATGAAGCGCCGGATCGCGGCGCCCTTGGCCGCCTCTAGCGGCATCAGTTCGACACCGGCATTGCCGGCAATTACGCGGTAGCCTTTCGGCAGCCGGGCAAGTGCTGTCTCGACCAGTTCCGTCGCGCGGGCCAGCAATTGCGGCGCTGCCCGCGTGTGGATGGCGAGCACCGGCCCCTTGCGCTCGACATAGACGGCCTTGCTTGCCAGCTCCAGCTCGATTTCGTCGGCAAGTGCGGCCATATCCGCCGGCTCGTCGGCGGCCTCGATTTGTCCGTCCGGTGTCAGCCTGTGCTCCAGCCCGTAGAGGCCGGCGATTCGCAGCTTCAAAGGCTCGAACAGCCGGTCGACGGCCGCGATAGAGCGGCCGGTGATGAAAGCCAGCGCTCCATCCAGCCGGCGCTCGACCGCTTGCAGCAGCGAACGCAACTCCGCGCTGACCGCGACGCTATCTGGATGGGCGGCGTGCTCGAGCAAGGTGCCATCGATATCGAGGAAGAGCGCCCACCGGCCTTCGGGAAGCGGTGGTGTCAAATCTGCTTGGATGTTCATCGGAATCCGACTGCCTGTTTGCGTTCGAAGATAGAGACGACATTGTCGCCGTTGGTGTTTGCCGAGCGGTCGGACAAGGCCGTGACGCGGTCGAGCTCGCCGCGCTTCCTCAATCGCGCCGCGTCGAGCAGCATGCTGCCGGCCCAGCGATAGACATTGTTGTCGCGTACGATCTCGCGCATGCGGCGCATGCGCTCGCGCTGCTCGTCGGGCCCCATGACCAGCGCCTGCCGCATGGCTTCGCTCATCATCGCCGCGTCGTAAGGATTGACGATCAGCGCCTCGAGCAGTTCGCGCGAGGCGCCGGCAAACGTGCTGAGCAGGAGCACGCCCTCTTCGTCGTCGCGCGCGGCAACGAACTCCTTGGCCACGAGGTTCATGCCGTCATGCAGGCTGGTGACGAGGCAGATGTCGGCCGCGCGGTAGATCTTGTAGACGTCCTTCTGCGAGTGATGCTCGGCCACGAGTACGACCGGACGATAGCTGCCGTTGCCGTAGCGCTCGTTGAGTCCCTCGGCGAGCCGCTGGCATTCCTCATGCAGGTGCTTGTAGGCCGGCAATGTGCCCCGGCTCGGTGCGGCGACCTGCAGGAACACCGCCTTGCCGATCATTTCAGGGTAGCGGATGAACAGTTCCTCCAGCGCATGGAAGCGGTCGAGAATGCCCTTGGTGTAGTCGAGGCGCTCGACACCGACGCACAGCTTGGCGTCGGCTGGAATCCCGAACCGCTCGCGGATTTGCGCGCGGCATTCCTCGACCGGCGGCAGGCTCTTCAGGAGTTGCACTGGCCATTCGATAGAGATGGGGTAGGCGTGGACCAAAGTCGTCTGGCCGCCATAGGACACCGCGGCATCCGCCCGTTCGATCCGGCTCTCCATGAAGCGGTCGACGCTCTCGGTGAAGTTGTTGGCATGGAACTGGGTGTGGAAGCCGATGATCGAGCTGCCCAGCAGCCCATCCAGAATGCGCTCGCGCCACGGACAGATGCTGAACACTTCCGAATTCGGCCACGGGATGTGCCAGAAGGTGATGACAATCGCCTCGGGCAGGCGCTCGCGGATCATGCGCGGCAGCAGCGCGAAATGATAATCCTGGACCAGCACGATCGGCCTCTCGTTGCGCGCCTCGGCAACCACCGTTTCGGCGAATTTGCGGTTGACGGCCTCGTAGGCCGCCCAGTCCGACTCGCGGAAGATCGGTCGGGTAAAGGCTATATGGCAGAGCGGCCAAAGCCCTTCATTGGCGAAGCCGAGATAATAGCCCTGATATTCCTCATCGGTCAGCCAGACCCGGCGCAGGGCATAAGATGGATTTTCGGGCGGCACCTGTACCCGGTCGTGGCGGTCGACGACCTGACGATCCGCGCTTCCGCCGCCATAGGCGATCCAGGTGCCGGCGCAGGCGCGCGTGATCGGCTCCAGTGCCGAGACCAGTCCGCTCGCCGGCACGACGAGCTCGACATCGCCGTTCTCGTCCTCATTGTGGATGTAGGGCTCGCGGTTGGAGACGACGATGACCTGTGCGTCCGGCAGATCCTCGGCAAGGATCTTGCGCAGCGTCTCCGGTGACCAGGTGACGAGGGCGGCGTCGACCGACTGCCCGTTCTTCTCGAATTCGCGCAACACCTTGCGTGCGGCTTCCGATGCGACGTCCTCGCCCGCACCGGGCGTGTTCACAGCCGTTGCATGCTGGTGACGGTGCCTGGTTATTGAGACGAAGATCGCGAGAGCGCTGAGTCCGAGACTAGCTAGGATAAGGACCCACAAGAGGTCGACGCCATACTGTGCCATTGATGCCAGGTTGCCTCCGGCTGTTCGCTATTTTGTTTTCGTTCTTGCCGGCTGCGGAGAGGTGTGCCGGTTCCGGTTTGCAAACGCATAGGGCGCTCGTCGGTTCCGACATTTTTCGACTGCCGGATGCATTTGCGGAACTCCGCTCTCGTAACGGTTTTCCGTCCGGAATTGCGCAATCGACCCGTCTAAGTCCGCACAATCAGCGGCACCAGGCCCTCATGCCGATCGGCGAGGAAGGCAACGACGCGGTCCCCGACACGCTGGAAGGTGAGGTCGATAGTCTTATTGCCGACGGACAGATGCCGGAGCGTGAGCGTGTCGATACCGATAGGCATCCGTGGGCGGGTGACGCGCAACTCGCCTTTCCAACCGTCGATTTCCAGACCGAGGCAGGCCTGCATCAGCATGAAGGTGGAGCCGGCCGACCAGGCCTGCGGCAGACAGGCGACAGGATAGGCGATCGGCGCCTCGCCTGGCGCCCGGGTGAAGCCGCAGAACAATTCCGGCAGCCGCATGTTGAAGTGCACGGCCGACTCGAACGTGCCGCTCATCAGCCGCACGACACTTTCGCGCTCGCCATAGCGCGAGAGGCCGACACCGCAGAGCGCCGTGTCGTGCGGCCAGATCGAGCCGTTATGGTAGGACATTGGGTTGAAGAAGATCGCGTCGTCCGCAAGCGTCCTCAGTCCCCAGCCGGAATGGAAGGAAGCCGACAGCAATTGATCGGCGACAATCTTGGCACGCTCCGGCTGCGGCAGCCCGGCATAGAGCAGATGCCCCGCATTTGACGTTCGCACCTTGCAGGGCTGGCCTTCGCCGTCGATCGCGATGGCGTAGAAGTTTAGATCCTCGATCCAGAAGTCACGCTCGACGGCGATCCGCATTTCCTCGGCGCGGTTCTCCCAATGTTCGGCATCGGCAAACTCGCCGCGGCGGCGTGCGAGCGCGGCAAGGCCGCGATAAGCGGCAAAGACATAGCCTTGCACCTCGACCAGCGCGATCGGTCCTTTGGGCATGCGGCCATCGGCATGGAAGACCGAGTCGACGCTGTCTTTCCAGCCCTGGTTGGCGAGGCCGGACTCCGCCGCGCGTTGGTAGGTGACGAAACCCGTTGCCCGGCTTGCCTCTTCCGTCCACTCGGCGGCCGCCTTGAGCGATGGCCAGAGCGTGTCGATGAAGGCCATGTCGCCGGTGCGGTCGGCATAGGCGCAGGCGAGATGAATGTAGAGCGGGGTCGTGTCGACGCCGCCATAATAGCGGCCGAAGGGAAGCTCGCGCAGTGCCGCCATTTCGCCCTTGCGCGTCTCATGCATGATTTTGCCTGGCTGGGAATCGATGAAGGGCGACGTCTCCGTCGCCTGATGTTCGGCAAGGAACGCCAGCACGCCGCGCGCGAGACCCGGATTGAGCCACAGCATCTGCAAGCCGGAGATCACGCCGTCGCGGCCGAAGGCCGTGGAGAACCACGGGATGCCGGCATAAGGATAAGGCCCGGTAGGAAGCTCGGTGGTAAGCAACGCGACATCCGCGCGGGCGCGTTCGACCCAATCGTTGAAGACGCGACCGGAGCTGTGGACGGTGGCGCCATGCCGGCGCTTGGCGCGCATGGCAAAACGCGCGCGTGCGGCAGCGGCCCGGAACCGGTCGCGATTGGGCGTTTCGGCAACTTCCGGTCCCACTTCGACATAAAGCACCTTGCTGCTGCGCTTGGTCACCGCGATGAGGAAGTCGGCACGATTGTCGCTCAGTTGGTCGGGAGCTTGCGAGAAGGAGATTGCCGACTGGCGCGGCAGGCCGTCGAGACCGTCATAGCCGAGCATAACGGACGCCTTATCGGTCTTCGCCAGATGGACCGTTCCACGTTTCGGCCGTGTCGAGCCGCGCACCTCGAACATGTCGCGAAAGTCGGCGGCGAAATGCAAGGAGATGGCGATGGTCGAATGCTCGCGGCTGTAGTTGGAAAGCGTGATGCGATCGAATAGCCTGTCCTGCCAGATCAGCCTGACGCGCTCGATATGGATCGCGCCTTGCGGAATGTCGCGGCCGGCGGCGCTCTGTATCGGCAAGTTGGTGAGGTTGCTGGTGAAGAGAACATTGTCCTGGCTGAGCGAGGCGCCGAGCAGCGACATCGGCCTGCCGCCGATCGTCAGGCGGAACTCGGAAAGAACGCGCGTGTCGTCGCGAAAGAAACCGTCGCCGGCGCCCCTGATGTCACCATAGGCGTCGGTGACCGCGAAACAATCGCCCTGTTTGAGCGCGAACAGCCGGTGCGGCTCCCGCGGCGCCGTTTCGTCGAGCGAGGCAAGGGCTACGGCGGGATCGAGCTTGCGCTCGTCGAGCTGCGTCATTCGTCCCCTCTTCGCTTGCCCCGCCCCAAGAGAATGCCGATCAGGAGGCTCTCGCCTCCTGGATACCGATCAGGCGCATATAGGCGGCAAGATAGTCGCGCGCCATCCTGGTGGCTGAAAACCGCTTTTCGAAGACCACTCTCACCTGCCGTCGGTCAAGTCCGAGCAGGGCCGGCATCGCAGCGACCGCATCATCGACAGAGTCCACGACAAAGCCGGTCACGCCCTGGTCGATGAGCTCCGGCAGGGCGCCGCAGTTCCAGGCGATTACCGGCGTGCCGCAAGCCATCGCCTCGATCGGCGCCAGGCCGAACGGCTCCGGCCAG
>NZ_RZSN01000272.1:0-5052 GCF_003997315.1 Mesorhizobium sp. M1A.F.Ca.IN.020.04.1.1 | reverse complement strand
CGCAGGCTCGCCCAAAACATCTTGGCTGCCCATCCCCTCGACAAACCAATCGCCAGCAAGATGCGCAGGGCCAACTGGAGCAAAGACTTCTTCTATGAACTCTTTACTCATATGCGATAGCCCTGCCCTTGCGGGGGAGATGGCCGGCAGGCCAGAGGGGGGTGCGAAGGAACGCTACCGTTGGCCGGATCGGTTCACCGACAGGATGAATGTGGGACTGCCAAGAATTGACAGGCTGGCGGGACAGCACCTCCCTCTGCCCTGCCGGGCATCTCCCCCGCAAGGAGGGAGATTGGCAGTTTCAACGCCTCAAAACATAAACGCCGCCGTCGCCGGGTTTGACCCCGTTCGGCCGTCGGCGCCGCCCAGGCCGCACTATCCTGCGAACGTCTCGACGATGATGCGGGCCATACGCACGATCGGCAAGGATGCGAATGCGCCGGCAAGCGCTGAACGCCGGGTGATCGAGGTCATCTGTTTCTCCATTTTTGGGCAGGTTTTTTGGGGCGCAGGCGGTGCGCCGGTGAAAAGTGGATTGGCCAATCAGCACCGAAGTGACCGGACGAGCGGCTAGTCGGTGAGCCGCGACAGCACCTGGTAGGCCGCCCTGACTCGCGCCTCATTCGGGTAAGCCTTGTTCGCCAGCATGACGATGCCGATCTTCCTCGACGGGACATAGGCGACATAGGCGCCGAAGCCGTTTGTCGAGCCGGTCTTGTTGAGCACCACGTCGGCGCGTGGCGCCATCGGCGGCTCGATCGCAGTTGCAGGATCGGCTGAAGCATACTGGGCATTCCCGGCGACGATCTTCGCCAGGTCGACCGGATAGGGATACTGCTCCCAGATCAGATCCTGGATGAGTTCGCCAGCGCGGAAATAACCGGTGTGGGTGGCTTCGAGCGCGCGTGCGACATCGTCCGGCACCTTGCCGACGCCCATGTTGGCCTCGATGAAGCGGATCATGTCGACTGCGTTCGACTTGATCCCGTAGGCCTCTTCGGCGAGCAATGCCGGGGTGACGCGGACAGGCTTGTCGTTGCGGTTGTAGCCCCAGGCGTAGGATTTCATCTGTGCGGCCGGGACGTTGACGTAAGTTCGCCGCAAGCCGAGTTCCGGCAACAGCCGTTTTTCCATCAGCGCCGGAAAGCTCGCGCCCATCGCCTTGGCGGTGGCCATCCCGAGCAGGCCGATGCTCGGGTTGGCGTAGGTGCGGGTGGTGGCGGCCGCGAATTGCGGCTTCCATTGGCGATAATAGGCGATGAGCTGTTTTTGCGTCTTCACCATATCGGGCAGTTGCAGCGGGAAACCGCCGGCCGTGTGCGTGGCGAGGTCGAGCAGCCTGACGTCGCCCAGCGCGCTGCCCTGAAGCTCGGGCATGTGCTTGCCGACCTTGTCGCCAAGTGCGAGCTTGCCCTCGACCTCGGCATAGGCCGCGAGCGTCGCGGTCAAGGTTTTGCTGATCGAGCCGAGCTCGAACAACGTATCGCGCGTGACGGCTGCCTGGGTGTCCTTCTCGGCCACGCCATAGTCGATGAAGAAGCGCTCGCCGTTCACGGACACGGCGACGGCCATCCCCGGAATGTCGTACTGGGCGATCACCGGCTTCACCGCCTCATCGACGAGCTGCCTTATCTTGGCGTCCTGATCGGCGGCGCGAGCGCCTGACAGGCTGCCCGGCGCGCAGGCGAAGACGACGGCAGCGATGGTGAGACGAAGCCGGCTGCACATGATCTGCTCCCTCTGGATCGGATGAATGCGGGTTTATGACCCCTTCGAACCGGCTACAAACGATGATCGCAACAGCTACAAGATAATCTTGGGCATCGATGGTTCGACCTTACCTGCCGCTCAATGCATTACGGGCCTTCGAGGCGTCGGCCAGGCATCTCAGCTTCACACGTGCCGGCATCGAACTGGCGGTGACGCAGGCCGCCGTTAGCCAGCAGGTTCGATCGCTCGAACAGCGGCTCGGCGTGCAGCTGTTTCGCAGGTTGCCTCGCGGCCTCAAGATCACGGCGGAAGGCGAGGCTCTGCTGCCGATCGTCGGCGACGCCTTCGACCGCCTGGCGCGATCGCTGGAGCGGGTCGGATCTGGAAAACTGCGCGAACCGCTCGTCGTCGGCGCCGTCGGAACCTTCGCCGTCGGCTGGCTGCTTCCGAGACTGGAAGACTTCCGGCGCACCCATCCATTCGTCGAGCTGCGCCTGTCCACCAACAACAACCGCGTCGACCTAGCGGCCGAGGGATTGGATTTTTCGATCCGCTTCGGCAATGGCGCCTGGAATGGACTTGATGCGACGGAACTTTTCGAAGCACCTCTGACGCCGCTTTGCACGCCGGAACTGGCGGCGACGCTTCACGCGCCGCAGGACCTCGGCGCGCTTACCTTGCTGCGCAGCTACCGTCAGGACGAATGGAGCCGCTGGTTCGAGGCCGCCGGCATGGAAGCGCCTGCGAACTTCGCGAGCGCGATCGTCTTCGATTCTTCACTGGCGATGATGGAAGCCGCCGAACAAGGGGCAGGCGTTGCGCTGGCTCCGGCGCTGATGTTTTCGCGACAACTGAGCAAGGGGTCGATAAGGCGCCCTTTCCAGGCCTCCATATCGCTCGGCAGCTACTGGCTGACCAAGCTGAAGTCCAGGGAACCGACCGCCGCGATGTCGGCCTTTGCGGACTGGATCACCAGCTAGGAACCGGACCAGACAAAGCGCTCCCGGCTAGCCGAGCTTCAGCCGGCTTTCGCCGCGTCCGATGCCCCGAACCTCAGCCCATCCATCAAGAGCTTCACCAGCCGCCCCGAGCGGTCCCGCCAGTCGGGCGTGTTGGGGGCGGAGTAGATGCCGCCCAGCGCATGCAGCACGTCCGACGCATCGACGTCGGCGCGGATCTTCCCCGCAGCTGCGGCCTGTTCGACCAGCCCCTTCAGCGCGCCGGATACGCGGCCTGAGGTATCGGAGAACAGCGTCGAGTTGGTGGTGAGCAACAGCCGCAGGCTTGTCGCCAGACCGCGCTTGGTGGCGATATAGTCGACGAAGCGCTGCATCCAGAGTTCCAGCGCCACATCGGCCGGATGAGCGCCGGCAAGTTCCTCGGCCGCATGGCAGAGCGCTTCCACCTCGCGGCGGTAGACCACCTCGACCAGATGCTCGCGCGTCGGGAAATGCCGGTAGAGCGTGCCGATGCCGACTCCTGCCCGCTTGGCGATCTCCTCCAGCGAGGCATCGACACCCTCGGCGGCAAACGCCTGCGCCGCCGCCTCGACAAGCTTGTCGCGGTTGCGCCGCGCGTCGGCGCGCAGCGGCTTTGGCGCCGGCGTTTCAGGCTTTTCGGCAGGCTCCGAGGGCTGTTCAGTCAGTTTTTTCTCCACTGTCGCAATATGGGGCTTGAACCCATGCGGGTCAGCCCCCACGTAAATAAACGGAGGCGCCTCCGTTTTAGTGGAGTTGTCTTATCATATAATCAGGGGAAGCGATATGTCACGGGGTAAGCGCCTAATCTTCCCCCTCGAGGGGGAGATGTCGCCGAAGGCGACAGAGGGGGTCGCCTCGCGTGAAACGCCTTGCTGGCGCGCGACGCGCGAGGGCGTTGGCGCTCTACGTGAGACGACCCCCTCTGCCCTGCCGGGCATCTCCCCCGCAAGGCGGGAGATTAGCTGCTTCGACGCCTTGCCCCTCTCCTCCCAAGCCCCATTTCCCTCCCGCTAGCGTCCAGCAATCGGAGCCCGACGCCTCATGACCAGCCAGACAATCATCGATCCTCCCGACGACGGCCATTTCAGGAACGGCCAGGCCAGCAATGGCGCAAGCCCCACCACCTTGTCCATCCACCTCACCATCAACGGCCGTGACCACGCGCTCGATATCGAGCCGCGGGTTACCCTGCTCGACGCGCTGCGCGAGCGGCTCCACCTCACCGGCACCAAGAAGGGCTGCGACCAGGGCCAGTGCGGCGCCTGCACCGTTCATGTCGACGGTGAGCGGGTGCTGGCCTGCCTGACGCTCGCCGCCCAGGTCGAGGGACGCTCGATCACGACAATAGAAGGGCTCGCCGACGAAGACGGCACGCTGCACGCCGTGCAGGCCGCCTTCCTCGAACAGGACGCCTTCCAGTGCGGCTATTGCACGCCCGGACAGATCATGTCGGCGGTGGCCTGCATCCGCGAGGGCCATGCCGGCTCCGACGAGGAGATCCGCGAATACATGGCCGGCAATCTGTGCCGCTGCGGCGCCTATCCGCACATCGTCGCCGCCGTCCGCCAGGCAGCCGAGGGACTCCGCTCATGAGAGATTTTTCCTATCTTCGCGCCGACAGCGTCGAGGCCGCCCGCAACGCGGCCGCCCTTCCCGGCGCCATGCTGCTTGCCGGCGGCACGACGCTCATCGATCTCGCCAAATGCGGCGTCGCCGAACCGGCCACCGTCATCGACATCAGCCATATCGAAGGGCTCAACGCCATTGATGTAACCGCCGACCGCGCCGTCATCGGCGCGCTGGCCAAGATGAGCCATGTCGCCGACAACGCCGAGGTGAAAAGCCACTTCCCAGCGGTTTCGGAAGCGTTGTGGCAGGCGGCCTCGGCGCAGCTCCGCAACATGGCGACCATCGGCGGCAACCTGATGCAGCGCACGCGCTGTCCCTATTTCCGCGATCCGCAGAATTTCCCGGCCTGCAACAAGCGCGAGCCGGGCAGCGGCTGCTCGGCGATCGGCGGCGTCACGCGCGGCCATGCGGTGCTCGGCACCAGCGAAGCCTGCATCGCCACCTATCCGGGCGATCTTGCCATCGCGCTTGTCGCCTTCGACGCCGAGGTCGATCTTGGCGAGCGGAAGCTGAAGGTCGAGGACTTTTTCCTCGCCCCTGGCGCCACGGCCGAACGCGAGCACGACATCCGCCCCGGCGAACTGATCACGGCCATCGAGATCCCGGGCTCGGCCGCGGCCCGGCGCTCGACCTATCTCAAGGTCCGCGACCGCCAGTCCTATGAGTTCGCGGCGGCGAGCGCTGCCGTCGGACTGGAGCTCGAGGGCGACGGCCGCACCATACGCGACATCCG
>NZ_RZSN01000271.1:0-5060 GCF_003997315.1 Mesorhizobium sp. M1A.F.Ca.IN.020.04.1.1 | reverse complement strand
AGCCCGATCATGCCGAAGTGACCCTTGCCGACGGCCGCACCATCCGCTCCGAAATCGTGCTTTACGCTGCAGGCCGCAGCGGCAATCTTGGCAGCCTCGGGCTCGACATGGTCGGCATCGAGGCCGACAGCCGCGGCCGCATCAAGGTCGATCCCCAGACATTTCAGACCAGCGCGCCCAATATCTATGCCACCGGCGACGTCATCGGCTTTCCGAGTCTGGCCTCGACCTCGATGGAGCAGGGCAGGGTGGCTGCCTGCCATGCCTTCGGCGTGGCGCTGCCGCCGCCGCCGGAAACGTTTCCTTACGGCATCTACGCCGTGCCGGAAATCTCCACCGTCGGCCAGTCCGAGGAGCAGGTGCGCGAGAGCGGGATCGCCTATGAGGTCGGCGTGGCGCGCTTCCGGGAAACCTCGCGCGGCCACATCATGGGCGTCAACTCAGGTTTCCTGAAGCTCCTGTTCTCGGTCGACACGCGCCGCCTGCTCGGCGCCCATATCGTCGGCGAGGGTGCGACCGAGCTCATCCATATCGGCCAGGCGGTGATCAATCTCGGCGGCACGGTCGACTTCTTCGTCAACAACACCTTCAACTATCCGACGCTCGCCGAAGCCTACAAGATCGCCGGGCTGGATGCCTGGAACCGGATGGGGCAGGGCTAGCCTCGGCAGCAGCGTCTATCTCTCGTCAGGCGGCCGGCGTCGAGGTCGCGGCAAGCCACTGCCGGGCGATCGCGGCATCCGCTTCGCCGAACTCATGGCCGGAGGCGACGATGCGCGCATCGACCTCGGCACGGCGCTGGCTGAAGAGCGTCACCAAGGCTGGCGCGAACGGGCCGTAGGTCTGGTCGGCCGCGCCGGCGATGATCAGCACCCGCGTTCCGGCAAGGTTCGTCGCCGGCGCATCGTCGAGCACCGGCATCGCCCTGAGCAGCGCCGCCTGCCTGACCAGGCCCGGATGAAGCAGCATCAGCGTGGAAACCAGATTGGCGCCGTTTGAGTAACCCAGGAAGGTCGCGCGGGTGAGATCAAGCTGGTGGAGCCGTGCGGCTTCCACTGCGAATTGGGCGAAAGCGGCCGTCTCCGCGCGGATGCTCGACTGCTCGAAGCTGATCGGCGTGATTCGCTCGAACCAGCGAAAACCGTCTTCCTGGGGGATGCGGCCGCGTGCTGCGACAACCACCGCGCGCGGCGCGATCTGCCTCGCCAGCGGCAAAAGTGTCGTTTCGTCCACGCCCGATCCATGCAGCACGAAAAGGCATCCGCCGCTCGCATTTTCCGGTCTGATCAGACGATAGGAAAAGGGCAGATCATGCTGCAGCTCGCTGTTTTTGCTGTCATGTTCGGACATGATCAGATCCTTTTGATTCTACGGTGATTTCGCTGATTTGCCGGCTTCAAAACGGAATGTTTTCAAGCTCCGCGAAAGTTGATTGAACCTGGCGCATTTCGGGCCGTTTCTGCGCCGATACACTCCCGAACGGGAGGAATCGAAGCGGTGCGTCGGGGGTCGCATTGCTGGACATGAAACACCAGCTCTGAGGCCTTTTGTCGATGACCATCCCCGTTTCTCAACGCGATACGCGTATCGATGTGCTGCGCGCGCTCGCCTTGCTCACCATTTTCGTCGACCACGTGCCGGGTACCGTCTTCGAAAACCTGACCTACAAGAACCTCGGCTTTTCCGATGCGGCAGAGGCCTTCGTTTTGATCTCCGGCATCTCGGTGGCGCTCGCCTATGGCACCAAGTTCAAGCCGGGGGGCAGGCTGCTGGCGACCCTCAAGATGTGGCGGCGCGCCGGCGTGCTCTACGTCACCCACATCGTCATCACCATGCTGGTGATCGCCCTGTTTTCCGCCACGGCCGTGTTCGCCCACCGCCCGGAGCTGTTGAAGATGATCAACATCGAGCCGCTGATGAAGGACACGCCGGAGGTGCTTTTCGGCATCGTCACCCTCGGCCATCAGCTCGGCTACAACAACATCCTGCCGGTCTATGCGGCGCTGCTTCTCGCGGCGCCGGCCTTCGTTCTGTTCGTCAGCTACAGGCCCGTGGCGGCACTGACCGTGTCCGGGCTGCTGTGGCTGGTCGCCGGCATCTGGCAGATCGCTCCGCCGAATTATCCCGAGCCGGGTCTCTGGTTCTTGAACCCGCTGTCCTGGCAGTTTCTGTTCAACATCGGCCTTGCCGCCATGCTGCATATCAAGCGCGGCGGCACCATCCCCGTAAACCGGTGGCTGGTGGGTTTCGCCGGCGTCTATGTGGTGGGCGCGGCGATCTGGGTGCACAGCCCACTCTGGGGGCAGATCACCTGGTTCAATCTGCCGGTGGTGATCGGCGGCTTCGACAAGACCTTCCTGTCGCTGCCGCGGCTGCTGCATATCTTGGCCGTCAGCTATCTGGTAGTCGCCCTGCCGGCCGTATCGAACCTTTTCCGCGCCAAGCCCGACAATCCGCTGGCGATCCTCGGCAAGCGTTCGCTGCCCGTCTTCGTTGCCGGCACGCTGATTGCCATGGCCGCTCAGGTGCTCAAGCTGATCAATCCGGGCGGCCTCGCCTATGACACGTTGTTGATCGCTGCCGGCATCGCCATGCAGTTCGCACTGGCGCTCTATCTAGAATGGCTCGCCGGTCTCGGCCCGACCCGCATCAAACCGGCGCGTGCGGAGCCGGCGCGCACCGGGTTCGCTGCGCCGCCCATGCCGGCGCGGGTCGGCGGATATTGAGATGTGGTTCTAGGATATGGGAACAGGGCCCGTCGAGGCCCTGACGACGAGCTCAACGCCCATCGTCTCGCGCCGCACGGCGCCGTCATAGTCGAGGATCATGCGCGCGGCCCGCCGGCCGATCTCGGTGATCGGCTGCGCGATGGTGGTCAGCGGCGGGTCGCAGAGCGCGCCGTCGGGCACGCCGTCGAAGCCGACAACGGAAACGTCTTCCGGCACTTTCAGACCGCGCGCAGTCAGCCAGTCGATGGCGATCATGGCCATCCTGTCCGACATTGCCAGAATGGCGGTCGGCCGCTCGCCGCCGGCAAAGATCGCTTCGAGCCCCGCCCAGGTGCTCCTTTGCTCGTTCTCGGTCTCGAAGACCGGGATGCTCTTCGTGTCGACACCGAAGCCGGACAGTTCCTCGAAATAGCCGGCCAGACGGTCGCGCGTTCCCGTGTAGACGGCCGAGCGGACCCTTTCGGGTGTGACGAAGCCGGTGCGGTCATCACCGAGAGTAAGCGACAGCACGGCGAAACGGCGATGTCCGAGTTCGGCAAGATGCCGCGCGGCGAGCCGTCCGCCGGCGATGTTGTCGACGCCGATCGCCGAGATCGTCTCGTCATGAAAGCCGAGCTCCAACGCCACGAAGGGCAGCCTGCGTTCGCGCGTCAGCTCGACGAGACGCGAGCCACCTTCGATGCAGAACAGGATGAAACCGTCGACCAGCGCGCTCTGGATGTTCCAGGCGAGCTTCTCCTGGTTGGCCGCCGAAACCAATGCGATCCCGGCGCCGGTGGCGTCGCAGGCCTCGGAAATGCCCGCCATCATGACGCGGGCGAAGGGATCCTCGAAGAAGTAGGAAAGGGGCTCGGTCGTGCCGACGCCGATGGCATTGACCTTGCCGGCGCGCAGCAGGCGGCCTTTCGGATCAGGCCCGGCGTAGCCCATCGCCTCCGCCACCGCCCTGACCCGCTCGCGCACCTCGGCGCGCACGACCTCCGGGCGACTGAAGACATTGGAGGCCGTCCCATGCGAGACGCCCGCCGCCTTGGCAATATCCGCCAGCCGGATGGGGCGTGCCTGGCCTTCGATAAGTGATGCCATGTCTGTTCTCCGAATCCGGTCGCATGTCGAACATGGACGCGGAATGTCTGACGGTCCACTTACTACTTTTATTGGATCGATTCAAATTTTCGCTTGACTACGGCGGGGCAGGGGTTATGATTTGAATCGATCCAAGTCTGTGACATGAAGCAAGATTCGAGAAGGAGGGTGCCGTGCATCCGGTCAACTTTTTGTTCGAGGACGTCTACCGCAACGATTGGGGCATTGCTTCGGCCGAGCAGAGTGAGCGGCGCCGAGGCAAGACAGGCCCGTGGAAGCGTCAGCCCCGCTTCATGGTGGAGCGCAAGCGCGCCTGAGCAGCCCGTCTTTTTCGCGTCGGTCTATTGGATCGATTCAATTCAAGGAAGTAAGTCATGCATCCCATCAGCCATCTCTTCGAGGACATCTATCGCAACTACTGGGGCATTTCGCGGCCAACCGACCGGCCGGAACGGCGGCGCGCGGCGGAGCCGGCGTCGCGCAAGCGGCGGCTGCGTCGGGGAGGGCGGTAGTCGCGGCCCATTTTCCGACGAGCCTCAGCAATGGCAAGGCGGATCTAGGACCCTGGGCGCCACTGCGCCGAGATCGCAATCGCCAGCCAGCCGACGATAAGCAGCGTGCCGCCGATCGGCGCCGACATCGGAAACAGCCGCGAACCGAGGAAATCCCGGGCGAGAAGATCGCCCGAGAACAGCAGCAGGCCGACAAGCAGCGCCAGGCTTGCGATCCTGAGATACCGGCTGCCGCCCATAAGACCGATGGCGAGGAAGACCGGCGCATGCATCAGCAGGAAGGATGCGGCCGTGCCGGTGAAGGCGCCGCCGCGATGCGCGGCCGCCGCCGACAGCGCCACCCCTGCCGCGCCGACGAGACCGCCTGCCAGCACGAGGATGCGGCTGCCGCCGTCTGATGGTTGCCCGGCAAGACTCATTTCGATGCTCCGTCTTCGATCGCGCGCGGCTCAGGATTCGCCGGCCTCGAGCAGCATATGCCGTGCGCGCCGCGTCTGGACAATCCAGTTATAGACCGCCCCCAGCGCCATCAGCACCGATGTGCCCAAGAACACCGCCCGCATGCCGAAATGGCCGCCGACGAAGCCTCCGGCGAGCGGTCCCGCGACCTGGCCGACATACTGCGCCGAGATCGATAGTCCGAGCACATTGCCGCCGACGCCGTCGGGGATGTTGTGACGGATGACGCTGGTGATGCAGGGCAGGAGGCCGCCCAGCGCCAGCCCCATCAGGA
>NZ_RZSN01000026.1:0-46269 GCF_003997315.1 Mesorhizobium sp. M1A.F.Ca.IN.020.04.1.1 | reverse complement strand
GTTCGGCGGTGGCGGTCCGCGGCAGTTCCGCGTTCCGATCGGGGGGCGAGCGGGCGGCGGCGGCAGCATCATCTTCGTCATTCTGGTGGTTCTCGCCGGATGGTATTTCGGCTTCGATCCATCGCAGATCCTGGGTGAAGGTGGTGGCCTTGTGCCGGGCGGCGGCGGCCAGATTACCGAAGACAGCAGTTCGCCGGACAGCGGCGCGCCCGCCTCGGACGAGATGAAACAGTTCGTGGCGACCGTGCTCGCCGAGACCGAGGACACATGGAGCGGTATCTTCAAGGCCAATGGCCTCACCTACGAGGACCCGAAACTGGTGCTGTTCAGCAGCCAGATCCGGTCGGCTTGCGGCTTTGCCTCTTCGGCGGCGGGACCGTTCTATTGCCCGGGCGATCACAAGGTCTATCTCGACATGACCTTCTTCCAGCAGCTCGACCAGCAGTTCGGCGCCTCGGGTGAATTCGCCCGCGCCTACGTGATCGCGCATGAGGTCGGCCATCACGTGCAGAACCTCACCGGCATCATGTCGAAATTCAACCAGATGCGGCAGGGCATGGGCGAGGCCGAGGCCAATCAGATGTCGGTCCGGGTCGAGCTTCAGGCAGACTGCTTCGCCGGTGTCTGGGCGCACTATACCGCGCAGAAGGGCATTCTGGAGCAGGGCGACATGGAAAGCGCGCTGAATGCCGCCAAGCAGATCGGCGACGACACGCTGCAGAAAAAAATGCAGGGCTATGTGGTTCCGGAAAGCTTCAACCACGGCACGTCGGCGCAGCGGCAGACCTGGCTGGCGCGCGGCTACAAGAGCGGCAAGCTTTCGGACTGCGATACATTCAACAATCCGGTCTGAACAGCGACGCAGGGCTGCGGCACCGCGGCGGGCTGCCGGGAACTGATGTCAGGATGAGGCAGTTGCGGTCGTTCGCTTATTGTTCCGGCCGGCTGGCTCGCCTATAAGAGCCTCCCGTCCAAGGCGGCCGAGGAGCTTGTCACCATGATCGACCCCAAGACCGCCAAGCGGGGCCTTGCGCTCGTTTTCACGACGCTGCTGCTCGACGTCATCGGCTTCGGCATCATCATGCCGGTGCTGCCGGCCTATCTGCAGGAACTGACCGGCGTCGGCGTCAGCGAGGCGGCTATCGAGGGCGGCTGGCTGTTTTTCGTCTATGCGGCGATGCAGTTCTTCTTCGCGCCTGTCATCGGCGGCTTGAGCGACCGTTTCGGGCGGCGGCCGATCCTGCTTGCCTCGGTGCTCACCTTCTCCATCGACAATCTGATCTGCGCCATCGCCTGGTCCTATCCGATGCTGTTCATCGGACGCGTGCTCGCCGGCATTTCCGGGGCCAGCTATTCGACGACGTCGGCCTTCATCGCCGACATCTCGAACGACGAGAACAGGGCCAAGAATTTCGGCCTGCTCGGCATTGCCTTCGGCGTCGGCTTCGTCATCGGCCCGGTGCTCGGCGGACTGCTCGGCACGTTCGGGCCGCGCGTGCCGTTCTATTTCGCCGCCGGGCTCGCCTTCGTGAACTTCCTCATCGCGATGTTCTTGCTGCCGGAGACGCTGGACGAGCAGCATCGTCGCCGCTTCGAATGGAAACGCGCCAATCCGGTCGGCACGCTGATCCAGATGCGCAACTATCCCGGCATTGGCTGGATCGGACTGGTCTTTTTCCTGATGACGCTCGGCCACATGATGTATCCGGCGGTCTGGTCTTTCGTTTCAAGCTACCGTTATGGCTGGAATGAGCAGCAGATCGGCTTCTCGCTCGGCGCCTTCGGCCTTTGCGGCGCGATCGTCATGGCGACGGTGCTGCCGCGCGTCATCCCGAAGCTCGGCGAGTGGAGGACCGCCGCGATCGGCCTGACCTTCACCGCGCTCAGCGCCTTTGGCTACGCGTTTGCGACGCAGGGCTGGATGATCTACGCGGTGATCGTCGCCGGCTGCCTGGAAGCACTCGCCGACCCGCCATTGAGGAGCCTTGCGGCGGCCAAGGTGCCGCCTTCGGCGCAAGGCGAATTGCAGGGCGCGATGACCTCGATCTTCTCGATCACCTCGATCATCACGCCGCTGCTTTATACGGCGATCTTTTCCTGGTTCACCGGCCCGAGCGCGCCGATTGAGTTCGGCGGCGCGCCCTATGTGCTCGGCGCGGTTTTCCTCACATTGGCGGTGATCGTCTTCGTGACGAAGGTCGCCAAGCCGACACCGAAGGAGGTCGAGCGCATGCAGGCGCAGGAAGCGGTGACCGACGCGGCTTAAGGCGTGTTGATATTCAGGTGGTGCTGGCCTGTAAATGACTGTTTCCTGCGCTTCCAGTGCGCACGACCAAAAATACGATCCGCTCCGGTTCTCTGAACCCGGCCAGTTTGGTCGCTTCGCGCCCGTCTTCGACTCCGGCCCGGCCTGGCCCGAATCTCAATACGCCTTGGAGTGGGTTGCGCTTGAGCTAGGCGCGCTCGGCCAGGGCCGGCGCGCCGCGCCGCTCGCGAATGAGATTGACGAAGCGGCGGAAGAGATAGTGCGAATCCTGCGGCCCAGGCGAGGCCTCGGGATGGTGCTGGACCGAGAACACCGGCCGGCCGGTCAGCGCGATGCCGCAATTCGAGCCGTCGAACAGCGAGACGTGGGTTTCCTCGACGCCTTCGGGCAGCGAGTCGGCGTCGACGGCGAAGCCATGGTTCATCGAGACGATCTCGACCTTGCCGGTTGTGTGGTCCTTCACCGGATGGTTGGCGCCGTGATGGCCCTGATGCATCTTCTCGGTCTTGCCGCCGAGCGCCAGCGCCAGCATCTGGTGGCCGAGGCAGATGCCGAACACCGGGAGATCGCTTTTCAGCAGGTCCTGGATGACCGGCACGGCATATTTGCCCGTCGCTTCCGGGTCGCCGGGACCGTTGGACAGGAAGATGCCGTCCGGCTGCATGGCCAGGATCTCTTCCGCGCCGGTTTTTGCCGGCACGACGGTGACCTTGGCGCCGAGGCCCGCAAGCAGGCGCAGTATGTTTCGCTTGACGCCATAATCGATGGCCACGACATGCAGCGACGACTCGTCCTGCTCGCCGAAGCCTTTGTTCCAGGCCCAAGGCGTCTCGCGCCAGACCGAGGATTGGCCCGAGGTGACCTCCTTGGCGAGGTCCAGCCCGATAAGGCCCGACCAGGCGGCGGCGCGCCGCTTCAGGTCGTCGAGGTCGAAAACGCCATCCGGTGCATGGGCGATGACGGCGTTGGGCATGCCTTTCTCGCGGATCAGCACGGTGAGAGCGCGAGTGTCGATTCCCGAAAGCGCGACGATGCCGCGCCTCTTCAACCATTGGTCGAGATGCCCGGCCGCCCGGTAGTTGGAGGGGTCGGTGACATTGGCCTTGAAAATCGCGCCGACAGCACCCGCGCGGGCAGCTGGATGCAAATCCTCGATATCCTCGCTGTTGGTGCCTACATTGCCGATATGCGGGAAGGTGAAGGTGACGATCTGGCCGGCATAGGAGGGGTCGGTAAGGATCTCTTCGTAGCCGGTCAGGGCGGTGTTGAAGCAGACTTCGGCGACCGCCGATTCCGTGGCGCCGAGGCCGCGGCCTTCGATCACCGTGCCGTCGGCGAGCACCAGAAGGGCGGTCGGCTTTTCGGTGGTCCAGGGGGCGGTCGTGGCCATGGCGGCACTCCTAGAGGCTGCTTCCGGACCATTCCGTTGGAGGGACGACCCGCACAGCAAACGACGCGCGGCGGCGAACTAGCGAGCCTGCGCGCAACCAAAGTTTCAGTTCATGCGAGGCTCAGTACATAGGGGATGGCGGCAAAGCGGTCAATGACGCTTCCTCCGAGCGGAATCGTTTTATTTCGCCGAGCAAAATCAACGGTTTGCCTGGATTTGCCTTGAGCGTCCGGCGAAGCTATTGTCCGCCGCGATCGAAGGAGAAGCATCATGCGCGAGAAAATCGCCGAATCCATGAAGAGCGCGATGAAGGCGCAGGACAAGCATCGGCTGCCGACGCTCAGGCTGATCCAGGCCGCCATCCACGACCGCGACATCGCCAATCGCGGCGCGGGCAAGCCGGCGGCGAGCGAGGAAGAGATCCTGCAGATCCTTTCCAAGATGGTGAAGCAGCGCGAGGAATCGGCCAAAGCCTTCGAGGACGGCAAGCGGCCGGAACTGGCGGCGCAGGAGCGCGGCGAGATGGAGATCATCCGCGAGTTCCTGCCGGCACAGCTCGACGATGTGGCGATCACGGCGGCGGCGCGCGAGGCGATCGCGGCGACGGGTGCCGCCAGCCAGAAGGACATGGGCAAGGTGATCGGCGCGCTGAAGCAGAAATATGCCGGCCAGATGGATTTCGCCAAGGCGAGCGCCATCATCAAGGGGCTGCTCCAGTAGAAGACCGGCTCAGTTCTTGCAGATCGGCACCGGCTGCGGCGGCGGCGCCGGATGGTCTTTCTTGTACTGCGCGATGATCGGCTCGAGGGTCTTCTTCGGCCAGAACTTCGGAGAGCCGATTTCCTTCAGGCAGGATGCGTTCCAATAGACGCCCGCAGCCGACAGCGCTTGGCCGGCGGCCTTGGCGCGCGCGACAGCGGCGATGTCGCGCGATTCAGGATAGATATAGAGCGTGGTCGGGTTGTTCTTCACCAACGGGATGATCTGCTCAGCATCGGCCGGCGACCAGCTGGTGCAGCCATTGCTGCGGCCGCCGGCATAATTCACCAGCTTGCCGAACGGGACGAAGCCGTCATGGTCGGCGTAGGAGCTGTTCGGATCTTTCCGCAGGCACATGCCCCTGAGCAAGGCTGCCGGATGGCCGCCGATCACGCGCTGCCTGGCGTTCGCCGCTTCGCCTTCGCCATCGAACTGGATGAAGGTACGCATGAACACCGCGTTCTGCGCACCGACGCGATAATAGCCCTTGAAGGACGTCTTGGTCTCGGCGGTCATGTAGGCTCCGCCTGCCGTCAGCTCCGAATCCATCGCGTTGCCGAAGTTTTTCGCGCAACGCCTGCCATTGGAGAAATCGGCAACGCCTTTGAGATTGCGGCCGCCGCCATGGCCCGAAGAAACCGCTCGAAAGAGCTGCTTGGCCTCGCAGATGATATAGTAGCGTTGGCCAAGCACACTGTTGCCCAGGTCGCCGGGCCGCGTCGCATCCATGGCGAAGTAGCAGGGATTGCTGACCGAACCTTCTCTGACCTTCTTCTGGTAGAGGGCGCGCGCCCGCTCCAGCACGACCTGCGAGATCTGACCTTCGTTGTCGCCGACATGGCGCTGCAGCCAGTCCGGAATGTTCGATGGGCGCAACGCCGCGAACGAGCCGACCGATGCCGTCAGAGCGGCGAGGACGAAGAGGACGGCGGCACCAAGCGGAACAGATATCAACCGCACCGGATTAATCCCCCCTCGAACTGGTATCGCTTGTGGTGAATCACCTGCGCCAATCATAAGAGCATAGCGCCGATGGGCGAAACACTTCTTGTCTAGTGCGCTCTGCCGAAGCTGGCGCATCTGCGATTTTCGACAGGCAAGAAGTTGGCTACTATCTGATTCCGGCGCGCCCACGCCTCCTCCCTCCGTTGGGAAAGCATCGTTCATGCAGGGCATTCGATCGCTAAACCGACCGTTCGAGCATCGGCATAAGGAGGGATTGCGAAGACTGCTCGCAATAGGAGGTTTTTCGATGCGGCTTTCCGCACCCGTCTATCATCTGAAGCGCCAGGCGAGGTTGCTGTCGCGCAAGGAAAATGTTCCCCTTCATGAGGCGCTTGACCGCATGGCCTTCAAGGAAGGATTTGGCAGCTGGAGCCTGCTTGCGGCGAAAGCCGCCGAGGCCGCACCCGCCGGGAGGCTGCTGGCGCAACTGATACCCGGCGACATGGTCCTCGTGGCGGCCCGGCCGGGTCAGGGCAAGACGCTGATGAGCCTCGAACTCGCCGTGGCGGCCATGAAGCAGGGCAGTCGCGCCGTATTCTTCACCCTGGAATACATGCATGCCGACATCCTCGACCGGTTCCGCGACATCGGCGTCGACCCTGCCGTTTTCGACCATCTGTTCGAGTTCGACAATTCCGACGCCATCAGCGCCACCTACATCATCGAGGAGTTGGGGTCGGCGCCGCGCGGCACGCTGGCGGTGATCGACTATCTGCAACTGCTCGACCAGAAGCGCGAGGATCCCGAGCTCATGGTCCAGATACGCGCCTTGAGATCGTTTGCCCGGGAACGCGGGCTGGTGCTGGTCTTCATCTCCCAGGTCGACCGGTCATACGATGCGTCCAGGAAGCCGTTTCCCGACCTTGACGATGTCCGGCTGCCGAACCCACTCGATTTATCGCTCTTCGACAAGATGTGCTTCCTCAACAAGGGCGAAATCCGCTTTCAGTCAGCTTGAGGGCGATCCTGACCGGGGCTATGCCTCCGATCTCGCAAAGGACACGGCTTCATGGTCGAAATCGTCAAACCGGCGCTCGAGCATCTGCCATCCTACAAGGCGGCGCTGGAGCGCGGCTGGTCGCCGGACAATGTGCGGCTGCTGGAGGCTACGCGCGAGCAGCTTGAGGCGATCGAACAGGATCCGGCGGCATTCCTTGCCGGCCTTGACGATCCCGAAGCCAAGGGGCCGCCGATCGCGCTGCCGGACGGCACAATGGTGCCACGCCTGCCGGGCTTCCGGCGCTGGATCTGGGACGGCGAGGCCGCCGGCTCGATCGGGCTTCGCTGGCAGAAGGGCACGTCGGCGCTGCCGCCGCACGTGCTCGGCCACATCGGCTATGCCGTGATGCCATGGAAGAAGGGGCGCGGCTATGCCACCGAAGCGCTGCGGCTGATGCTTCACGAGGCAAGGGCGGTCGGTCTCGACTATGTCGAGATCACCACCGATCTCGACAATCTTGCATCCCAGAAGGTGGTGCTCGCCAATGGCGGCATTCTCGTCGGGCGGTTCGCCAAAGTCGCCGCCTATGGTGGCGCGGAGAGCCTCAAGTACCGGATCGACCTTTAGGTCTCAAGGCAAGCGAACTTGAGAACCTTATTCGCCGGGCCTGGCCAGTCTTCCTTCTGCGGCCTTGTAGTAGAACTGGCTCGCGACAAGCCAGCCTTTCAGCGGCCTGAGCGGCGGAATGCAGGTCGCAAGGATGATCGGCACCGAAACGAAGGCGTGGAACCACATGGATGGCTCGAACGTCACCTGCGCCCAGACGGCGAACAGGACGGAGGGCACGCAGGCAAAGCAGATGACGAAGAAGGCGGGTCCGTCGGCCGGATCGGCAAAAGAATAGTCGAGCCCGCAGACTTCGCATTTCGGCGCCAGCTTCAGAAATCCGTCGAACAGCCGGCCCTCTCCGCAACGCGGGCATCGCCCGCGGATGCCGACCCGCCAGGGCTCGAGGTGGGGATAGTGCGCGTCGTGCATGGTCATCACTCCAGGACCTCGCATGCATTCGATCGGCCTTGAGGTCACGCATACATACTAATATGATTATTGTATGCATACAATGCGACAAGATGTATGGATGCCGGTGGCATGAACAGTGAAGGGGACCTCAGCTGGCTTTCTCCCTTGGCGGAAGACTCACGGCCGCTCTATCTCAAGATCGTCGAGGCGCTTGCGGCTGCCCGCTCGATCGGGCGGCTGCAACCGGGGGACAGGCTGCCGCCGCAGCGAGAGCTTGCCCGCTTCCTTGGCGTGGATCTGACCACGGTCACCCGGGCGTTCACCGAAGCCCGCCGCAGGAACCTGATCGATGCAACGGCCGGTCGCGGCACCTTCATCACGCCCGGCGAGCCGGAAGAGCCGATCCTCGATCTGAGCATGAACATTCCGCCGGCGCCTTCGGGCCTGAGCCTGCCGGCATTGATCCGGAGCGGCATCGAGGGACTGCTCAAACGTTTCAGCGCCGAAGCACTGCTTTCCTACCATCCCGGCCCGGGTTCTCCCGCGGAACGCGCCGCCGGCTCGTATTGGCTTGCCGCAGCCGGCGGCAGGTTGCCTGTCGAGCGCGTGGCTCTTGGTTCGGGGGCGCAGGCGCTGCTCGCCGCCGTCCTTCTGTCGCAAACCCGTGAGGGCGATACGATCCTCACCGATACGCTGACCTATCCCGGCCTGATCGCGCTGGCGCAGGCCACGGGGCGAAAGCTGGCTGGGGCGGGACGCGACGATGACGGCATGAGCCCCGATCATCTGGAGGAAGCGGCGCGACGATATGGCGCCCGCGTCCTCTATCTCAACCCGACACTTCACAATCCGACCACGCTCACCATGCCGGAGGGCCGGCGCCGGGATCTGGCTCGGATGGCGGGCAGGCTTGGCCTGGTGATCGTCGAGGACGATCCCTACAGTCCCCTGCAGACCGCTTCACCGCCAGCCTTCCTCAGCCTGGCGCCGGACCGGACATTCCACCTGGCTACATTGGCGAAATGCATCTCGCCATTTCTGCGCACGGCGTTCCTGGCGGCGCCTGACGCGAAATCCGTCGAGCGGATCGCGGCGACAATCCGGGGCACCACCATGATGGCGCCGCCGCTGATGACGGGGCTCGCCTGCGAGTGGGTGCGAAGCGGCCTGGCCGGCGAGATCACGGCCGCGGTGCGTGCCGAAGCAGAGGCCAGGCAGACGATCGCGCGCAAGATCCTGCCGGCCGGTTTCGCCTCGACGGAATCAAGCCTGCATCTTTGGTATCCGCTGGATGCGCGATTGCGTTCATCGGATATCGCCGAGATCGCACGCCGTTGCGGATTGGCCCTCAGCCCGGCGGAAGAGTTCTCCGTCGTGCCCAGTGCCGCTGATGGCTTGCGGCTGGCGTTGGGTGCCGCATCCAGCCACGAAAGGCTGGAGGAGGGGCTTCACGGTTTGAAGTCGATCCTGTCGGGCGGCTCTGGCTCCTTGCGTCCTCAGGTCTGAGGCGGCAGAGCGGCACGCCAAGGCTCTATTCCGCCGCAGCCGGCAACGGCGGCGTCGCCCGGCTGCGCCATTCCCAAGCCTGCGAGGCAAGCGCGACCGCCAGGGCCACCAGCATGGCAAACGCGCCGGCGACCGGCAGGCTGCGATAGCCAAGACCGGCATTGAGCATCGCAGCGCCCAGCGAGGCGGCGAGCGCGATGCCGACATTGAAGCCCGAGGGAATCAGCGACGAGGCAAGGTTCGAGGCGTCTGCCGTCCAGGCCAGGATCCGGGTCTGGATCGGCGCGCCGATGGCGAAGTTGAGGCCGCCCCATATGACTATCGCGACGATCATCGGCACCGGGTAGGGACTGACCGCATAGATGACGCCAAGCATTACCGCCTGCAGGAAAAGCATGGCGATCAGCGACGGCATCAGCTTCCAGTCGGCAAGCTTACCGCCCAAGAGAACGCCGATCGTCGCGCCGACGCCGTTGAGCAGCAGCACAAACGGGATCAGGCTTTCGTGGAGGCCGGTGACTTCGAGCAGCGTCGGCGTGATGTAGGTGAAGAGGCCGAACTGGCCGATCATCAACATCAGCATCAGGATGAGCGAGGTCCAGACCTGCTGGCGCCCCAACACGCGCACCTCGCGCGCGAGGCCGGCGGGCCGGTTGGCGGCGCCTGCCGTGCGGGGCAGCAGCGCAAGCATGGCAACGATCGCGATGACGCCCAGCGCGCACATCACCCAGAAGGTCGCCCGCCAGCCCCAGAGACCGCCGATCGCGGTGCCGGCCGGAACGCCGATAACATTGGAGACGGTCAATCCAGAGAGGATGACCGCGACCGCCCGGCCACGCTGGTCCTCGCGCACCAGGCCGACCGCGACCACCATGGCGACGCCGAAATAGCAGCCATGCGCCACTGCAGTGGCAATGCGCAGGAGAAGCATCGAGGTGAAATCGGGCGCCAGCGCGCATGTGGTCTGGCCAAGAGTGAAGGCAATGGTCAGGGCGATGAGCAGCGACTTTCGCGAGACCCTGCTGGTTGCGAGCGCCAGGAGCGGACCACCAATGGCGATGCCGCAGGCATAGCCGGAGACGAGATAGCCGGCGGTGGGCACGGAAACACCCAGACCCTGCGCTACCTCCGGCAGCACGCCGGCGATGACGAACTCAGTCGTGCCGAAAGCGAAGGCGGCAATGAACAGGGCAATGAGGGGCAGCATGGCGCGGACAGCGATCCTGAATGAGCTGGCCTCAAACCATGGATGGACGCTGCGGGCAATGCAGAAATTGTCGATGCCGCTTTAGGTTTTCTTGACCGGGTTGGGCAGTGGTCTCGACTGGCCCTCTTCGTGCCGTACGGGCGCTCAGTCGGAGCCGTCATCAATCTCACCGTCACCTAGCCGACGGATGCGAGGATTGAACGAAGGCTAATTGTGTGCGGGCCGGTCGGTCGATGCTAGCTCGCCTTCAGCGATGCTAGCTCGCCTTCAGCCGCGAGCCGCCGAGCAGCCCGCGCTCCTCCAGCACCGGGTAGGCCATGGAGGCGAGCAGCGAATTGATCTGCTTGAGGTCGCGGATGGTGTCGAGATGGATCGAACTGGTCTCGACGCTTTTCGCGGTCCCGTCGCGCAGCCGCACGAAGTGGCTGGCGCTGGTCTCTTTCTCGCGCTCGCGCAGCAGGTCCTTCTCGAGCACCAACTGGCGGGCGGTTTCCGGGTCGCGCGAGACCAGCACGTTGAAGGCAAGCCGCGCATTGGCCAGAACCGAGGCATGGAAAGCGCAAAGCTCGCGCCAGCCCTCGGGCGTGAATTCCAGCCCGCGCTCCAGCTTCTTCCTGACATGCACAAGCATGTTGCGCACGATGATGTCGCCGACCTGCTCCAGCTTAACGCAGGCGCCGATCAGTTCCTGGCAGCGCAGCGCCTCGTCCTCGCTCAGGGGGTTCTTGGTGACCTTGGCCAGATAGAGCTTGATCGCGGCGTGCTTCTGGTCGACCCGGTCGTCGAGCGCGGCCAGCGCCTTGATCTTGCCGGCGTCGGCGCTCTCATAGAGCTCGATGATCCGCTTCAGCATGATCTCGACCGTCTCGCAGACCCGGACCACCTCGCGCGTGGCGTTGGCCAAGGCCTGGCTTGGCGTGTCGAGCGCGCTCTCGTTCAGCGCGGACAATTCGACCACGTCGAGCGCTGCCGCCGGTTCGGGCTTAGTACCGAGCGCCACGATCTTCTCCGAAGCGCGATAGACGAGGCCGGCGAGTGGCAGCCCGGCAAGCAGGATGATCACGTTGAACAGGATGTGGGCGTTGACGATCTGGCCGGAGGCCGTCGTGCCGAGGAAGGAGAAGTGCGGCCTGAAAATCATGAACAGGATCAGCATCACGAGCGAGCCAAGCCCGCGCATCAGAAGATTGCCGATCGGCACGATGCGGACTTCCGCCGCTGCCGAGCGGGTGAGCATCGGCGCGATGATCGAGGAACCGAGATTGACGCCCAGGATCAGGACGACGCCGAGCTCCGGAGTGATCAAACCCCGGCCGGCTAGCGTGGCCATGAGCAGGACCGCCGCGATGCTCGACTGGAACAGCCAGGTGATCAGTGCCGCCAGCAGGTAGGAGCTGATCGCATCGCCGGAGAAGTAGTCGATGATGACCGGCATGAGCTGGCTGTCGCGCAACGGCTCGGAAGCTTGGCCGATCATCTCCAGCGAAAGGATCAGAAGGCCGATGCCGACAAGGATGCGGCCGGTCTGACGCCAATCGCGGCGCTCGGTGGCCATGAACATGATGGTTCCTGCGACCAGGCACAACGGCACCACGAGCGACAGATCAAAGGTAAGAAGCTTCGCGACCAAGGCCGAGCCGATCTCGGCGCCGCGCACGGCAAGCTGCCCGGCGGCGCCCGACACGATGCCGGCGCCGGCGAAGGAGCCGACCAGCAGCGTGACGGCGGTTGAACTCTGCAGCGCGATCGCGAGGCCACAGCCGGCCAGCACCGCCATCAGCGGCTTGCGCATGGTGGCGCGCAGCCTGTGACGCAGCACATCGCCATAGGCGCGCTCGACACCGGTTTTTACCATGCGGGTGGCGAACAGCATCAGCGCCACTGCGCCGGCAAGGTGCAGAAGGACAACGGATCCGCTCATGCCGAGCCTCGCAACGAGGCGGCCAGGAAGCGGAAAAAGGTGCGAATCGCAAGCATTTCGAAGGTCGAGACTAAAGCAGTTTACATTAGCCGGATAATAAATTTTACCCGATTCGGCCGACATTCGGCACACGACGGCGTGTGTCGGAAATGGATAGAAGGTGCTTTGGTTGCAGATCGCGGTCGGACAGGCGGCAAATGTCGCGTCGACGCGAAGCCTGGGCTTGAACCGGTTTCTGTAAATTGGTGAACCTGCTTGCGTAACCAACGGAAATCATTACGGAATTGTAACCAAGGTGTTCAGTTTCGGTTCATGCCAGCCGGAATATCTCCTTGCCTATCGACAACCAAGGAGCACTGACCATGAAGCGTCTCATACTTTCCACCGTGACCGCCGCGATGCTGACCGCTTCGGCCTTTTCGGGCCAGGCGGCGCCGCTCGTTCAGCCGAGCGAGACGCAATCGACCTACACACAGGTCGACTGGCAGAAGCCGGGCCGGCATGTCGAGAAGCGCGTCGTGAAGAAGGTCGTGGTGAAGCGCAGCCATTGGCGCAATGGGCAGAAGTATTCCAGCTGGAAGCGCCATCAGGCGGTTCGCGACTGGCACCGTTATGGGCTGCGCCGTCCCGGCCCCGGCCAGGAGTGGATTCGCGTCGGCAACGACTACCTTTTGGTCAGCATCGTCTCCGGTATCATCTTCGGCGCGATCGCCGCGCACTGAGCGGGGAATGGTCCGAAAGACGGGAAGGCGGCCGCGCGGCCGCCTTCTTTTTGTCTGTGAAAAGCGGGTACGATCGGGCTTATCGAGTCGTCGCGCCCAAGCGGCTTGATTATATGGAGGGTAAACGAGCCTTTCCCGATGCGCTTTCCACCCGCCTTCCTCGACGAGATACGCGACCGCGTGCCGATTTCTTCGGTGATCGGTCAACGCGTTTCCTGGGATAGGAAGAAGTCCAACGCATCGCGCGGCGATTATTGGGCGTGCTGCCCGTTTCACGGCGAAAAGAGCCCGTCGTTCCACTGCGAGGACAAGAAGGGGCGCTATCACTGTTTCGGCTGTTCGGTCTCGGGTGATCATTTCAAGTTCCTGACCGAGCTCGACGGCATGAGCTTTCCCGAAGCGGTCGAAAGGATCGCAGAGATGGCCGGCGTGCCGATGCCGGTGCGCGACGCCCAAGAAGAAAAGCGCGAGAAGGAACGCGCCAGCCTGACCGACGTCATGGAGATGGCGACGGTCTTCTTCCAGGAGCGCCTGCAGGGACCGGAAGGCGCCAAGGCCCGCGCCTATCTGCGCGACCGCGGTCTGACGCCGGCGACGCAGCAGTCCTTCCGGCTCGGCTATGCGCCGGACAGCCGCAACGCGCTCAAGGAATACCTCGCCGCCAAGGGGGTGCCGAAGGCCGATATCGAAGCCTGCGGACTGGTCCGGCATGGCGACGACATCCCGGTCTCCTATGACTGGTTCCGCGACCGCATCATGTTCCCGATCCCGGATTCGCGCGGCAGGATCATCGCCTTCGGCGGTCGGGCGCTGGCGCCGGACGCTTTGGCGAAATACATGAACTCGCCGGAGACCGAGCTCTTCCACAAGGGCAACGTGCTCTACAATTTCGCCCGCGCCCGCAAAGCGGTGGCCAAGGGCGGCACGGTGATCGCCGTCGAAGGCTATATGGATGTGATCGCGCTGGCACAGGCCGGCTTCGAGAATGCCGTGGCGCCTCTCGGCACGGCGCTCACCGAAAACCAGCTCGAGCTTTTGTGGCGCATGGCGCCGGAGCCGGTGCTTTGCTTCGACGGCGACCAGGCCGGGCTGAAGGCCGCCTGGCGCGCCGCCGACCTCGCGCTGCCGTCGGTGCAGCCCGGGCGCTCGGCACGCTTCGCGCTGCTGCCCGAAGGCAAGGACCCCGACGATCTGGTCAAAGCGGATGGGCCGGACGCGTTCCGCGCGGTGCTTTCGGAAGCGCGGCCGCTCGCCGATCTTCTGTGGATGCGCGAGACGGCCGGCGGCGTGTTCGATACGCCGGAGCGGCGGGCGGAGCTCGAGAAGACGCTGCGCGAGCTTACCGGCCGCATCCGCGACGAAAGCCTGCGCTACCACTATCAGCAGGAGATGCGCGAGCGCGTCCTAAGCTTCTTCGGCTCGCAGCGCGGCGCGCGGCAAGGCCTACACGGGGGACGCCAGGACGGCCGGCCAGGCGAGCGCGGCAGAGGTTCGGCGCCAGGCGGGGCGTTTGGCCGGAGCGCTGCGGGCGCGCGCACCGCCATCACCGAAAGCCTCGGCCGCTCGGCGCTGGTCAAGCGCACGGGCGAGGCCATGTCGGTACGCGAGGCGACGATCATCGTGGCGCTGGTCAACCATCCGCCGCTGATCGACGAGAATTTCGCGCATGTCGAATTCCTCGATCTTGCCAATTCGGATCTCAGGCGGCTGCATGCAGCCATCCTCGACGCGATGGCGCATGACGCGGCCGACGACCGCGACGCAGTCATCGCCACCATCGAGCGCGCCGGATGCGGCGACATCTGGGAACGCGCGGTGGCGCTGATCAAGCGGGCGCGGCAGTGGCCGGCGCTCGAAACCGCGGGACTTGACGATGCCCGGGACGCCTTCAACCAAGCGCTGCACTTGCAGCGCAGCGCGCGCACCTTACATAGGGAGCTGAAACAGGCGCAGGCGGCGCTCGATGCAGACCCGTCGGACGAAAACTTCCGGCATCTCGTCGAGATTCAAGCGCAATTCAACGATGTACAGGCAACGGAAGCGCTGATCGAAGGGTTCGGCGTTTCGTCGGGCAGGGCTGGGCGTGCTTAGGCCCAGGTCGGCCCGAAATGAAGTGGAAATGCTCAAGGCGCGTCGATTCGACGCCTCTAAGTCGGGCAATTGATTCGCTTTTTTCATGCGAATCATGCCAGAGGCGCTTGACCTTCTGGCAGATTGGCGGAATCAGGACGATTCGAAACGTTAACCGTGCCCGGCGTCGGTGGGAAATTTTGAGCGATGTAAGGTTCTGGCGACTGGACAGGCAAAAGGCCTGCCACAGATACCAGGGTTAATCTGGACTTAATGCATGTCGCCCAAAAGTGGAACCGGTTTTGGGGCAACGACAGGCAGCAAACAAAAGAGATGATGCGGTCACTGGCCCGGTAAGAAGCGTTCTGGGGCGAGCGCATCCGGTTTGACCGGTCCGGCAGCTTACGCGGCTTCGATATTCGGCCGCTTGGAGACGACAAAGAATGGCGACAAAGGAAAAGGAAGAGGTCGAGACCGAACGTGAAGGCGCCACCGATGGCCCGCTGCTCGACCTTTCCGATGATGCTGTCAAGAAGATGATCAAGGCCGCCAAGAAGCGCGGCTATGTGACCATGGACGAACTGAACTCGGTGCTGCCCTCGGAGGAAGTGACATCCGAGCAGATCGAGGACACGATGGCCATGCTGTCCGACATGGGCATCAACGTCGTCGAGGACGACGAGCAGGGCGAGGAGGCGGAAGGCGGCGACGCGGGCGCCGACTCCGAGGAAGACGCCAACGAGCTTGCCGAGCAGACCGGCACCGCCGTTGCCACCACGACCACCAAGAAAGAGCCGACCGACCGCACCGACGACCCGGTGCGCATGTATCTGCGCGAGATGGGCTCGGTCGAGCTTCTGTCGCGCGAGGGCGAAATCGCGATCGCCAAGCGCATCGAGGCCGGCCGCGAGACGATGATTGCGGGCCTGTGCGAGAGCCCGCTCACCTTCCAGGCGATCATCATCTGGCGCGACGAGCTCAACGAATCGAAGATCCTGCTGCGCGAGATCATCGACCTCGAGGCGACTTATGCCGGCCCCGAGGCCAAGCAGGCGCCGGTTGTCGAACGCGTCGAGGAAGCGCCCAAGGCCGAAGAGAAGCCGCGCGGCCGCTCGGCGGCGCGCGAGGAAGAAGACGACATCACCAATGTTGGCGGCGACACGCGCGGGCTGGAAGAAGAGGAAGACGACGAGGACGAGGCAAGCCTGTCGCTGGCCGCGATGGAAGCGGAACTACGCCCGCAGGTGATGGAGACGCTCGACGTCATCGCCGACACTTACAAGAAGCTTCGCAAGCTGCAGGACCAGCAGGTCGAGAACCGGCTGGCGGCTGCCGGCACGCTTTCGCCCAGCCAGGATCGCCGGCTGAAGGAGCTCAAGGAGCAACTCATCAAGGCGGTGAAGTCGCTGTCGCTCAACACCGCGCGCATCGAAGCGCTGGTCGAGCAGCTCTACGACATCAACAAGCGCCTGGTGCAGAACGAGGGCAAGCTGCTTCGGCTCGCCGAAAGCTACGGCGTGCGCCGCGAGGAGTTCCTCAAGGAGTATCAGGGCTCGGAGCTCGATCCGAACTGGACCCGCTCGATCGCGAATCTCACCTCGCGCGGCTGGAAGGAATTCACAAAGAACGAGAAGGACGCGATCAAGGAACTGCGCGCCGAGATCCAGAACCTCGCCACCGAGACGGCGATCTCGATTCTGGAATTCCGCAGGATCGTCAACCAGGTGCAGAAGGGCGAGCGCGAGGCCGCGATCGCCAAGAAGGAAATGGTGGAAGCGAACCTTCGGCTCGTCATCTCCATCGCCAAGAAATACACCAATCGCGGCCTACAGTTCCTGGACCTGATCCAGGAAGGCAATATCGGCCTGATGAAGGCGGTCGACAAATTCGAGTATCGCCGCGGCTACAAGTTCTCGACCTACGCGACATGGTGGATCCGGCAGGCGATCACCCGCTCGATCGCCGATCAGGCGCGCACCATCCGCATTCCGGTGCACATGATCGAGACGATCAACAAGATCGTGCGTACCTCGCGCCAGATGCTGCATGAGATCGGCCGCGAGCCGACGCCGGAAGAGCTGGCAGAGAAGCTCGCAATGCCGCTCGAAAAAGTGCGCAAGGTGCTGAAGATCGCCAAGGAGCCGATCTCGCTCGAAACGCCGGTCGGCGACGAGGAGGATTCGCATCTCGGCGACTTCATCGAGGACAAGATGGCGATCCTGCCGATCGACGCGGCGATCCAGGCCAATCTGCGCGAGACAACCACGCGCGTGCTGGCTTCGCTCACCCCGCGCGAGGAGCGTGTTCTGCGCATGCGCTTCGGCATCGGCATGAACACCGACCACACGCTGGAAGAGGTCGGCCAGCAGTTTTCGGTCACCCGCGAGCGTATCCGTCAGATCGAGGCCAAGGCGCTGCGCAAGCTCAAGCACCCGAGCCGCTCGCGGAAGCTGAGAAGCTTCCTGGACAGCTGAGCGGAAACGCAACATACGAAAACGGGCGCCTCGGCGTCCTTTTTCATTTCCACCTATTTGTTATGCCGCCTTGCCGGGCTTGCTCAACAGGAGGATAATTTCAGGGTCGGATGCATTTGTGGGCGACAAGCCGGATGCCCGCCCCGGACGCCGGTCGCAACTGCCAGGCGTCGCGCTCCGTGGCTCCCGGTGGGAGGTGTGCCATGACAACCTACATCGTGCTTATCAACTGGACCGAATTGGGCGCCAAGAACGTGCGGGAGTCGCCGAAGCGGCTCGATGCCGCCAAGAAGCTGCTCGGTGAAATGGGCGGATCGTTCAAGGCATTCTATCTGACGATGGGCGAATGCGACATGGTCGCCATTGTCGAAGCGCCGGACGATGCCGTGCTTGCCCGTTTCGCGCTGATGTTGTCGTCGGGCGGCAATGTCAGGACGCGGACGATGAAGGCGTTTCCGGAATTCGCCTACCGCGAGATCATCAGTTCGCTGGGGTAGAGCGCCGGAAACAGCCCGGCTCGATGCTGATATTGCGGTGCCGCGCTCGGTCGCCGATAGTCGCGCGATGCCTGAGCCGTTGCTGACTGTCTGGTACAACACACGCTGCCCGGTCTGCGATGCCGGCATCAACCGCCAGAAACGGCGGCTGATTGAAGCGGTCAAGTCCGGCCGCGTCGAATTCCGCGACATTAATTTCGAACCGCAAGCGCTTTCAGCCTTCGGCGCCTCGCTCGAGGATGTCCGCCGGCGGCTGCATGCGACCGATGCCGAGGGCAAGCTGCTGGTCGGTGCCGATGTGGCGATCGCCGTCTGGCGGCTCACGCCTGGCGAGGGATGGCTCGCCACCCTGTTCGGCAATTCGGTCGTGCTGCGGCTGACGCGCTTTGTCTATGATCGGTTTGCCGATCTTCTCTACGCCTGGAACCGCCGCAAAGGCCGCTGGTAGGCTGTTTTCGCGGCGATCGCTGCGCATTCGACCGCCTCGCAGTTCGCCTTGCGTCAACCAAGATGCATCGTAAGATATATCTTGACTCCACCCGCCACCTAGCTAAGATATATCGTAAGATAGAACTCAAGGAGCGATCCATGCACAAGCATAATCCCTTCGGGCACAACCATTTCGGTCAGCGCATATTCATGCACATGGCCGGTCGTTTCGGTGGTCGCGGCGGCGGCTTTGGTCCCTTCGGCCAGGGCATGCGCGGCGGCGGCCGCGGCGGTCCGGGCGACATGTTCCGCGCCGGCCGCATGTTGGCCGACGGCGATCTCAAGCTGATCACGCTGTCGCTTCTGGCCGAGGCGCCGCGGCACGGCTACGACATCATCAAGGCGCTGGAGGAACGCACCAGCGGCATCTACAGCCCGAGCCCGGGCGTGGTCTATCCGACGCTGACCTTTCTCGAAGAGGCCGGCTATGCCGTCTCGTCAAGCGAAGGCAACAAGAAGGTGTTCTCGATCACCGAGGCGGGCAGGGCGCATCTCGAGCAAAATCGCGAGATGATCGATCACGTGCTCGACCATCTCGAGCGGTTCGGCCGCAAGATGGCCAAGGCGCGCGACTGGTTTGGCTGGAACGACGAGGGCGAGGACGTCGGCCGGCGCGGCCGTCACGAAAAGCGCGACCGGTTCCGCGCACTGCGCCACCGCCTACGCGCCGCGCTCAGCGATATCGTCGATGCGCCGGAGGACAAGCAGGCCGAGGCGATCAGCATTCTGGAAGACGCCGCCGCAGCGCTCGAGGCCCTCTCACGTCGCTGAGTCGCCCGGCACTGAACGGGCTATTGCTGGCTCGACCGATGACCGTCAAAGCGGGATGACTTCCAAAAGTCATCCCGTTTATCTTTGTGTGAGCATGATCTTCCCGAAAACCGCTGCACAGTTTTCGGGTTCATGCTGTAGTGAAAATCGTCCTGCGGCACGCTATGTGATGCAGGACGATTTGCCGTTGGAGGATGCGCTATGTCTTTTCTGAAACGTCTTTTCGGCGGCGGCGGTGGTGAGGCGACGGACACCGGAGCCGCGAAGCCGGCAAAGCAGGTCGAGCACAAGGGCTTCCTGATCAGCGCCACGCCCTACAAGGCGGACGGCCAGTACCAGACCTGCGGCGTCGTCTCCAAGGAAGTGGACGGCGTGATGAAGGAGCACCGCTTCATCCGCGCCGACCGTTTCGCCGGGCTGGACGATGCGGTCGACATCTCGATCAAGAAGGGCATCCAGCTCGTCGACGAGCAGGGCGAGCGGATGTTTGGATAGCCGTTGCCGCAGGGTTCTTTTTTTGCCGGGATCAGAACGCGACTTTGTCGCCGCCCTTCAGCTGCAGGATCTGCCGCGCCTCGTCGGGCGTGGCGATCGAGGCGCCGAGGCCCTCGATGATCTGGCGGACCTTCGTTACTTGTTCGGCGCTCGAGCGGGCAAGCTTGCCCTTGCCGATCCATAACGAGTCCTCCAGGCCAACCCGCACATTGCCGCCCAGCGCGATCGCCTGCGTGGCGATCGGCAGTTGGTGGCGGCCGGCGCCCAGCACCGACCAGTGATATTCGTTGCCGAACAGCCGATCGGCCGTGCGCTTCATATGGGCGACGTCCTCCGGATGCGTGCCGATGCCGCCGAGGATGCCGAACACGCTCTGGACGAAGAACGGTGCCTTCACCAGCCCGCGCTCGACGAAATGCGCCAGGGTATAGAGATGGCTGATGTCGTAGCACTCGATCTCGAAGCGCGTGCCGTTGTCGGCGCAGGTGCGCAATATGTGCTCGATATCGCCGAAAGTGTTGCGGAAGATCCGGTCGCGCGACGATTCGAGATAGGGCCGCTCCCACTCATGCTCGAACGTCTTGAAGCGCTCCAGCATCGGAAACAGCGCGAAGTTCATCGAGCCCATGTTGAGTGAAGCGATCTCGGGCGCGAAGACTTTCGCGGGCCTGACGCGTTCCTCCACGCTCATCGTCGCCGCACCACCGGTGGTGATGTTGACGACGCAGTTGGAGCGCTGCTTGATGACCTGCAGGAAAGGGGCGAACGCCTCGATCGACTGGTCGGGGCGTCCGTCGACCGGATTGCGGGCATGAAGGTGGACGATCGCGGCACCCGCCTCTGCCGCCTCGATAGCGGCGGTCGCGATCTCCTCGGCCGTGACCGGCAAGTGCGGCGACATTGACGGCGTGTGGATCGAGCCTGTGACCGCGCAGGTGATGATGATCTTGTTCTGACTTGCCACTTTTTGATGTCCTGATCTGATCTCTTCGCTGTTCGAGCGCGCCCTGTTCGAGCGCGCCCTGTCGACCGCGCCCTGTCGACCGCTTTGGGTGATGCCGGAAATGAACCGCTTCGACAGCACGATATAGAACAGGGTAATCGGCAGCGCCGCCAGTGTCAGCCCGGTGAACAGCTAGTCGGCGGTGAATTTCGCCGACGAACACCGTCAGCCCCGGCGGCAGTTTCCTCAAATTGCCGGAGGTGATCAGCACCAGCGGGAAGAAACAGTCGTTCCAGATCGGCACGGCTCGACGAACATGCAAAAAAAGCAGGCGCCGATCGGCGCCCGCCTTTTCATTCTCAGGGTTTTTCCGTTCTCAGGGCAATGATTACGCGGCCACGGCGATCCCGTCCGCGTTAGCAGCCGCGGCCGCGATCGCATCCACCTTGGCGGTGGCCTTGGCAAGCGCGGCGGTGACCGCGTCGGCGCCCATGCCGACGCCTTCGACGCGGATCACTTCGACGTCCGTCATGCCCAGGAAGGCAAGCACGCCGCGCAGGTAGGGGATGGCGTGATCCATCTGCACCGCGGCACCCTCGGAATAGATGCCGCCCGAAGCAAGCACGATATAGACCTTCTTGCCGGCGACCAGGCCCTTCGGGCCATTCTCACCATAAGCAAAAGTCCTGCCCGAGCGTGCGACGTGGTCGATCCACGACTTCAACGTCGAGGAAATGTTGAAGTTGATGAAACCGGTGGCGAGGATAATCGTGTCGGCCGCGAACAGCTCGTCCAGCACCGCGTCGGACACGCCGACCACCTCGGCCTGACGCGGGCTGCGCGCCTCGGCGGGGGTATAGATGCCGGTGGCGTAGTCGGCATCGATATGCGGCAGCGGATCGGCGACCAAGTCGCGCACGACAAGTGTGTTGGACGGATCGGCGGCGGCCAGCTTCTGAGCAAGATCGGTGGCGACGCGGGTCGAGTGCGAGGCGGCGCCGCGCGGGCTGGAGGTAACAAGCAGTATGGACATGGCGGTGTCCCCTTTGGTTGGATTGAACTTGCCCGAGCCATATGGGGTTGCGGCTCTATCCGGAAAACTGGTATAATTTGCATGGTACCCATCGAGAATATGGATTGCTCATGCAGCCAAATCCGACGCTCGACCAATTGCAGATCCTGGTGGCGGTGGCCGACACCGGCAGCTTCTCAGCCGCGGGGCGCAAGCTAAACAGGGCGCAATCGGTGGTGAGCTACGGCATCGCCAATCTCGAAGCGCAACTGGGCCTGAAGCTGTTCGAGCGCGAAGGCCTGCGCGAGCCGCAACTGACCGATGTCGGCAAGGCCATGCTGGAGGACGCGCGGCGCATGATCGGCGTGCTGCAGCGCATCCGCTCGCGCGCCGACGGCTACAGGCAAGGGCTGGAGGCGGAAGTAAACCTGTCGGTCGACGTGGCGCTGTCTTCGCCGGCGCTCGTGCGGGTGCTCAAGGCCTTCGAGGCCCAGTTCCCGGCGGTGATGCTGCGCCTCTATATCGGTTCGCTCGGCCTGATCGTCGATCAGGTCGTCAACGGCCAGTCGGACCTCGGCTTTGGCGGCCTGCAAGGCGATGCGGACGTCAATCTGCTGCGCATCGGCTTCATCTCGCTGGTGCCGGCTGCCGCACCCGACCATCCGCTGGCGAAACTGCCGAAGCCAATTGCGATCGAAGATCTGCGCGACCACATCCAGCTTGTCGTCTCCGACCAGTCGGAGCGGACGCGGGGCCGCGACTATGGCGTGTTTGCCTATCGCACCTGGCGGCTGACGGACGTGCGCACCAAGCATGCCCTGATGCGTGAGGGTCTCGGCTGGGGAGGCTTGCCGCGCTGGCTGATTGCCGACGACATCGCCAGCGGGCGGCTGGTCGAGCTCGATCTCGAGCCTTATCGCGAGGTGCGTGCGCCGATGTACGCGATGCACCGCAATGACCGGAGCCCCAAGCCGGCGGCGTCGTGGCTCATCGACGAGTTCAAGCGGCAGCTCGGCTGCTTCAACGAGCTGGAGCCGGGCGTTTGGACGGAGGAGGAGCCGGAGACAAGCCGTCCATGAGCGCCATCAGCACGGCGCGATACTCCTCGGCCGATGCGCCGGCCTCGATGGCCAAAGCCGCGCGATCGAAGGCGGCGGCCAGCACCGCGGTCAGCGCCTCGGCCGGCAGCTTGACCATCGAGCGCGCGCGCATGGCTGCGATCAGGCCTTCGCGCAGCGAGCGGTTGCCGTGGCGGTTGTCGATCTCGTCCATCGCCGCGCGGCCAAGCACGGCCGGCCCATCGAGCAGCAAAAGCCGCGTGCGGCCGGGCGCGCGCATCGCGGCGAGATAGGCGTCGGAGCCGGAGATCAAGGCATCGCGGGCCGAGAGCGAGGCGGGCGAGGCGCGGTCGATCTCCGCTGCGACGGTCGCTGCCTCCTGTTCGACGACCGCGGCGAGCAACGCCTGCTTGTCGGCAAAATGATGATAGAGCGCCCCACGCGTCACGCCGGCGGCGGCCACGATCTCCGGCGTGCCCGTCTCCGCATAGGATTTTTCCGTGAACAATTTTCGCGCCGCGCGGATCAGATCGGCGCGCGTTGCCTCGGTGCGGTCGCGGTTGGAGCGGCGTCCAGACTCTGGTTGCATACATACAGCCTGTATGTTAATTGCACTTACATACAGACTGTATGTTTGATGGCAGGAGAAAGAAAGATGAAGACGACCAGCTATTATCCGGTGCTGATGACCGGCGACGTCGCCGCCACGGCGGCCTTTTATGTCGAGCATTTCCGCTTCAAGGCGCTGTTCGACAGCGACTGGTACGTCCATCTGCAGTCGGCCGAGGATCGCCGCGTCAATCTCGGCATCGTCGACGGGGACCATGAGACGATCCCTGAGGAGGGCCGGGGACGCACGTCCGGCCTGCTGATCAATTTCGAGGTCCGCGATCCCGACGCCGTCTATGAGCGCATCGTGGCCGCAGGCCTGCCGATCCTGCGCACCTTGCGCGACGAGCCCTTCGGCCAGCGCCATTTCATCACCAAGGACCCCAACGGCGTGCTGATCGACGTGATCAAGCCTATTGCGCCGAGCGAAGAATTCCTGGCGCAATACGCCAAAGGTGCGGCCGGGAGCTAGGCCGGACAGCGGGTCTCAGTTCGTCCGCGCCACCGGCGTCACGGCGACCTGGCTGACGCCGGTGCGGCGCACGACGGTGCAGAGCGTCTCGCGACCGATGCGGTCGGCGTCGAGCATGCGCACGAGATCATCGACGCCGGTGACCGGTCGGCCGTCGAGAGCGGCGATGATGTCGCCTTCCTTCAGGCCAGCCCTCGCGGCGGGGCCGTTCTTCTCGACACTGCGCAGGCGCACGGCCGTGTTGGTCGTGACCTGCGAGAGAAGTGCGGCACGGCGCGGCAGGTTGGTCGTATCGGCAGAGACGCCGATGAAGGCGCGGCGCACGCGGCCGAAGCGGATGATCTCGGAAATGACGAAATTGGCGGTGTTGGAGGCGACCGCGAAGGCAATGCCTTGCGCGCCGTGGATCATGGCGGTGTTGACACCGACGACTTCGCCAGCCGACGACACCAGCGGTCCGCCGGAATTGCCGGGGTTGAGCGCGGCGTCCGTCTGAATGACGTCGTCGATCAGCCTGCCGGTCGAGGCGCGCATCGAGCGGCCGAGCGCCGAGACGACGCCGGCGGTGACGGTCCATTCGAAGCCGAGCGGATTGCCGATGGCGATCGCGATCTGGCCGCGCCTGAGGCGCTTGGAATCGCCGAGCGGGGCGATGTCGGCGAAGCTGCCGTCGGCGCGAACCAGCGCAATGTCGGTGTCGGGATCGCGGCCAAGCACGCGCCCCTCGCGCGAAGCGCCATCCGGCATCGTGACGCGAACGTCGCGGGCGTCGTCGACGACGTGGAAATTGGTGACGACCAGCCCGTCCTGAGCGATCACGAAGCCCGAGCCATGGCCGCCGGCACCAATGCGCTCGATGCGGCACACGGCCGGTCCGATTCGATCGACGGCGTCAGCGACCGTCGCCGAGTAGGCGTCGAGCAAGGCGTCATCGGATTGGAGTTTTTCGACGGCGAAGGCCATGGGTGGGGCTCCCGTGTGATCTGGCGCAAACGATGCCTATATGTGCGGAGCGGCAGCAATTGCCGCGACCTGACCACATGGCCAGTCAGGCACTCGACTAGCCGTCAGGCGAGTATTCGCGGCGGGGCCATGGAGCGATATCTGGGTCACAGAACCCAGGAGACCATCGATATGAGCAACTTCAACCTTAGTGCCTTTTCCGATGCCGTTGCCGATGTCGCGGCGGCCGCCGCGCCGGCGCTGGCAAGCTTCGCTACGCATCACCACCGCACCGCGAGCGCCTTCCACTGGCGCGACGGCTTCTTTGTTACCGCGGAAGAAGCGGTCGAAGCCGGAGAGGAGATCGAACTGACGCTGGCCTCGGGCGAAACTGTGAAGGCCGAGCTTGCCGGCCGAGATCCTTCGACGGGCGTTGCCCTGCTGAAGCCGGCTTCCGCCGCCGGTCTGCCGCAACTGGCTGAGGCCGCTGCCGTGCGCCCCGGCAACGTGGCGATCGCCGTCGGCAATAGCGAAGGGGCAGCACTTGCGGTCTTTGGCACGGTCGGCGAGGTCGGGCCCGCCTGGCGCTCGATGCGCGGCGGCGCGATCGAACGGCGCATCAATCTGGCCATCAACGCCGGCGGCCGCTTCGAGGGCGGTCCGGTGCTCGATGCCAAGGGCGGCCTGATCGGCATGCTCTTGTTCGGGCCGCGCCGGCGGGCGCTGGTCATGCCTTACGAGACGATCGAGCGGGCGGTTGCGACGCTGCGCGAGAAGGGACATGTCGCGCGCGGCTATCTCGGTGCCGGGCTGCACCCGATCCGCAACAGCGACACCCACGGCGCCATGGTGATGAGCCTCGACGACAGCGGCCCGGCGAAAGCCGCCGGCCTGCATGTCGGCGACATCATCGTCACCTGGAATGGCGAGGCCGTGCATGGGCCGCGCGAGCTGATCCGCAAGCTCGGGCCGGACAGCGCCGGCGCGAGCGTGACGCTCGGTATCTTGAGCGGCGGCGCTGAGCGCGATGTTTCGATCACCATCGGCGAAAAGCCGTTGAGCTGAGAGGCGGATGGCAAGCAGCGCGATACAAACGATTGCTCGACCGGAACCGGCAAGCACCCGGCTGACGGTGCTGATCGCGCTCGGCGACGCGGCCCGCGCCGAGCAACTGGTCGATGCGCTTGCGGCGAGCGAGGACCTGCTGCCGATCCTCGCCGGGAGCGGCATGGGTCAAACGGCGGATGTCGCCTTGGTCGATGAGGCTGCTTCGGAAAGCCGGGCCGTGAGCCCCGCAACGCCATGTGTGCTGCTCTCGCGCCGCGCCGGCCATGAAAGGCCGGGCGGCAATGTGTTTGCGATGCTGCCGGGGTCCGCCGACGGCCTGCTGATTGCCGCCGCCTTGCGCTTGGCGGCGTCCGGCTATCGCATCAGCCGCGCAGGACCGTCAGATCTTGGTGCACATGGCGAGTTCCACGCGGGGGTGTCCGAGGACGAGACGCCCGACGACAACCAGCCCCGCGCGGCGTTGTCGCCGCGCGAGGCTGAAGTGCTCGCACTGCTGGCGGAAGGCGCGCCCAACAAGGTAATCGCCCGGCGGCTCAACATCTCCGTCCACACGGCGAAATTCCACGTCGCCGCGATCCTGATCAAGCTCGGCGCCGCCAACCGCACCGATGCGATCGCCATCGCGATGCGGCAAGGGCTGGTGCTGGTCTAGACCCTTTCAGCACGACGCTGCGTAACCTCCGACCGGTGCGTTGGGCCTTGCGCCACGGCTGCCCGCCGCGCAAGTTGCCTCCCTGTTGCAGAGGGAGCCGAGACATGTCGCTCAAGGGAAAGACGCTGTTCATCTCGGGCGGATCGCGCGGGATTGGGTTGGCGATCGCGCTGCGCGCGGCGCGCGACGGCGCCAATATAACGATTGCAGCCAAAACCGCCGAGCCGCATCCGAAGCTGCCGGGCACGATCTACAGCGCGGCCGAAGAGATCGAGCAGGCCGGCGGCAAGGCGCTGCCGGTGCTTTGCGACATCCGCGACGAGGCTCACGTCGGCGAGGCGGTGGCAAAGACCGTCGAGCGGTTCGGCGGCATCGACATCTGCGTCAACAATGCCAGCGCCATCCAGCTTACCGGCACGCTGGAGACCGACATGAGGCGCTACGATCTGATGCACCAGATCAACACGCGCGGCACGTTCCTGGTGTCCAAAATGTGCATTCCACGCCTGAAGTTGGCAAAGAATCCTCACATCCTGAATCTGGCGCCGCCGCTCGACATGAAGGCCAAGTGGTTCAAGAACCACGTCGCCTACACGATGGCCAAGTTCGGCATGTCGATGTGCACGCTCGGCATGAGCGCCGAGTTCGCCAAAGATGGCATCGCCGTCAATTCGCTATGGCCGATCTCGACCATCGACACGGCCGCCGTGCGCAATCTCCTGGGTGGCGCCACGGTGGCTGCGATGAGCCGCTCGCCCGACATCATGGCCGATGCCGCGTGCGCGATCTTCCTGCGGCCGGCGCGCGAGGCGACCGGCAATTTCTACATCGACGAAGAGGTGCTGCGGGCCGAGGGCGTCACGGACTTTTCGGTCTATGCGCCAGGCGCGGCGGATCAGCTTGCCGGCGATTTCTTCGTGCCGGACGAAGTGTTCGCCAACTCGCCGACGAAGGTCAGAAGGATCTACTGACAGCCCGCGGCCGCCTCATTCCGCGGCGCCCTTCCTGCCTTTCGACGGATTCGACGCGAATTCGAGACGCTTCCTGAGATGTTCAGGGGCGGTTTCGTCCTGATCTACGCAAGTCCGAAAACCGCTGCGCATTCTCCTGGAATTGCTCTGTGGGGTTCCGCCGTATTTCGGGCAGGTGGACTTATTTTCAAGATAAAGCCCCGCCGGAGAGGGGCGCCGGCGGGGCTCATGTGTCCCGCTGGAGTCGGGACAGGGCAGGGAACGCCCTGACTGGAATCTGGGTGCCGCAATGCGGCGATTCAATGAGCACGGCGGGATGAGCGGGACAATTCTTCTTGAATTTCAAGAGAAAGGGCCCGTCCGGATCCGGACGGGCCCAATCTTGTCGCGCTGATTCCGAAAATCGGCTCAGGACCTTGAAGTCATTGCTCGTTGCTCGCCACAGGCGCCACCAGCGAGGTGATGCGGCGGATGGCGACACGACGGTTCTCGCGGTTCGGGCTAGACGTATTCACCTTGAGATATTCCTCGCCATAGCCCTGTGTCGTGAGGTTCTCGGCCGGGACGCCGAAAGCGTTGGTCAACGCTTCGGCGACCGCCTCGGCACGCCGATCCGACAGTGCGAGGTTCGCGTCAGGCGTACCGACGGCGTCGGTGTGGCCCTCGATCAGGAAGGTCTCGGCCGGGTTCTTCTTGAGAAGTTTGTCCATGGCGGTGGCCACGCCTTCGAGCTTCTGCACTTCGGTGTCGGAAAGAGTCGCCGAGCCGAAATCGAAGTTGAGCGTGTCGAGGTCGATACGACGGGCGATGTCGCGCACGCGGGCCGAGCGCTTGACCTCGTCGATCGAGTAGAGACGCTGGACCCTCTCTACCGGCGGCTGCTCGAGGAAGGTGTAATACTCGTCCGGATCCTCGACTTCTTCCGAATCCAGGATGTAGTCCCGACGCGATATGTCGAGACGCATCGGCGGCAGGTCGTCGCCTGGATCGCGCCAGTCGTCGACATCCTGGTAATAGCGCTCGTCGACATAGCTCAGCACATATTCGCGCCCGTCAGGCGTGATGCGCGAACGCTGGACGATGTCGCCATTGCGGTTGCGGATGGTGACGATCTTGACGCCATTCTCGCGCTCCACGGTCTCGCGGGTGCGGCCGCGCGGCAGATCCTCGTAATAGACGTCCCTGGCGCCACGGGTGATGCGAGGAGCCTCGTTGCTTTCCACGAAAGTCTGGTTGTTGAACTGGAGGATCACGCGGTCGCCGAACTGCTTCACCACATCCGCGCCCTGGGGCCGGCGGCGCTCACGGACCACCTGCTCGGGCGTAAGTTCGATCCGCTTGCCCTTTTCCTCGGTGACCGGAACAAGCTTCTCAGGCTTGATCGCCTGCTGGGCCGCCTTGTCGTCGGTGGGCGGCGGCCCCTGATCGACCGCGGCAGGCCGCTGCTCGGCCTGAGCGCCGCCCTGCTGTCCAGCCTGGTTGCCGCCTTGCTCGACACCGGCCTGGCCATTCTCGTTCTGGCCGGCCGGCTGGCGGCCCTTGCGCTTGCGAACGACATCCTTCTGGCTGTCGAGGATGGGAGCCTCGTTCGCGTTGGCAGGGGCCTCGCCCTGTGCGGCAGCGCCGGCGTTCGTGCCGCCTTCAGCCGGCTGCTCACCCGTAGCGGGCCGGGTGGTTGCTTGGCCTTCGCTGGAGGGCTGCTTGGTCGAAGGTTGCTCTCCCGTCACCGCCTGACCGGTGCCGGGCTGCTCGCCGACCGTCTTTCTGCGCTTGGTCTTGTCCAGAGGCTGTTCGCCTTCGGCCGGTGCTGCTTGCTGATTGTTTTGCTGGGGCTCGGCCTGCTGTGCCTCGCCGGCAGGAGCTTCGGTCTTCGGCGCCTGCTCGGCCGGTGCGGTCTCGGTTTGCTGCTGATCCCGCTTCTTCCTGCGCAGCTTGTCCTGCGGCGTGTTGTCGTTGGCGGGCGCCGCCTGTTCGGCAGGCTGCTCGGCCGGTGCGGTTTCGGTTTGCTGCTGCTGGCGCTTCTTCCTGCGCGGCTGCTGTTCGTCGCTCGCCGGCGCCGCCTGTTCGGCGGGCTGCTCTGCCGGCGCCGTTTCGGTTTGCTGCTGCTGGCGCTTCTTCCTGCGCGGCTGCTGTTCGTCGCTCGCCGGCGCGGCCTGTTCGGCCGGCTGCTCGGCCGGTGCGGTTTCGGTCTGCTGCTGGCGCTTCTTCTTGCGCGGCTGCTGCTCGTCAGTCGCAGCCTGTCCGCCCTGATCGGCAGGGGCTGCCTCGATCTGCTGCTGTTGATCGCGTTTCTTGCGCGGTTTGAGCTGCTGCTCCGCCGGGGCCGCCTCTTCCGCCTGGCCGGACTGCTGCTGGTCCTGCCGCTTCCGGCGCGGCTTCTGCTCGGGCTCGGCGGACTGTTCGGTCGGCGCCGATTCCGTCTGCTGCTCGCGCTTCTTTTTCCTCGGCTGCTCGGCTTGCCCCTGCTGGCCTTGCGCACATTCCTCAGCCGATTGGCCTTCGGCGCAGTTCGACTGCGCTAGGATAAACGGCGTCCCCCGCGAAGGGCCGAGATCGGCCTGCAGCGGATACGCGCCCAACGGCGCGGATGCCATTAGCAGGCCGATTGCCGTACCTGCCAGAATCCGTGGTTGGCGTTTCATATCGATTTTCTCCTACTGGGGTCCCATCCCTGCCCAAACTTTCAACAGCATCAATTGGTTCCGCCGGGCATTGTTGTCAGCCAAGGATGCCCGGCCGGCCTTTTGAAGGCAATTTCGTGTTTTTCTAATGTTGATAATGGGTCCTGTGACAGCAGTGCTTGACCGACAGGTCCCGGAGGGCCAAATCCAGCGGCATGAATGCGCCATTTTGGAAAACCAAGACTCTCGAGGCCATGACCCCGGCCGAATGGGAATCACTTTGTGACGGCTGCGGCAAATGCTGCCTGTCCAAGCTCGAGGACGAGGATACTGGTGAAATCTATTGGACGAGCGTCGGCTGCCGGCTGTTCGACGCCGAAAAATGCCTTTGCTCGGATTATGCCAACCGGCTGGCGCGCGTGCCCGATTGCGTCGGGCTGACACCGCAGAATGTGCGCACCATCACCTGGCTGCCCAAGACATGCGCCTACCGGCTCATCGCCGAGGGACACGACCTCTATTGGTGGCACAAACTGGTTTCGGGAAGCGCGGAGACTGTGCATGAGGCCGGGATCTCGATCCGCGGCCGGGTGAAGGCCAAGGAAACGGATCTCGTCGAACCGGACGACTATTTTGATTATGTGCTTGATGACGAACCTTGACGGGTTCGCATCTTGATGACGAAGCCTGGCGGGTTCGCATCTTGAAACTCGAGGGAACTGGGGCCGCGGTGACGCGTTCCCCGCGTCAGATTTGGAAGTGCATTCGGGTGAGGGGTTTTGCCTTTCTTCCACATGAACCGGACATGAACGGCCGGTTCGCACAAAGTTCAGACACAAAAAGGCATTTTGTAATCATTGGTTCGCCAATCATCCGTTCAAGGGCGAGAGGCCCACAACAAGGAGAGAGACAATGTTCAACCAGATCAAGACGGCAGCCCTTTCGGCCCTTGTCGGGCTTTGCACGCTCGGCGCCATCCCGGCGGCGCATGCGGACAGCCTCTATCTCGGCTTCGGCAACAATCACGATCCGCGCTTCGGCGTCTACACCGGCGATGATGGCTATTACCGCCGCGATCGCGACTGGCGCCGCCGCGGCTGTTCGCCGGACCGCGCGCTCGACAAGGCCGAGCGTATGGGCCTGCACCGCGTCCGCATCGTCGACATCAGCCGGCGAACGGTGAAGGTGGCCGGCCGTCAGTATGGCGACCGCGTGGTGGTGGTCTTCGCCAACGAGCGTGGCTGCCCGATCATCTATCGCTGAGGCTTTTCTGGAGCCTGCGAGGACAGGTTGGGCATGATCCTCTGCAGGACCAGCTGACCTTCTGCGAGGTCGGGAGCAGGATGACTCTCGCCGACGTCACCTGTGAGTAGTGGAGCCCCTTCGGCCAGTGCTGAAGCGTGGCTCAGATAAAACCCCGGAGGATCGGTCCTCCGGGGTTTTGTTTTTGTCGGATTACCAAAGCGGCGGGCAAGCTATTTCAGCTCGAACGTGACGGTCACCTGGACGGTGTAGGAATTCTCGCCGGCCTGCACCGGCACGGCGGCGCGGGCGGCATCGAAAGCCTTGGCGTTCAACGGCATCGGCGCCGGCGCGACGTTCTGGTCGGTGATCTCGATCACCTTGCCAAGGTTGACGCCGGCGGCCGCGGCGAGCGTCTTGGCCTTGGCGAGCGCGTCGGCAACCGCCTTCTTGCGCGCCTCGGTGATGGTGGCCTTCGGATCATCATTGGTGAAGGCGATGCCGCCGCCCTGGTTGACCCCGAGCGACACCGCCTTGTCTAGGATGTCGCCGGTCTTGTCGACGTTGCGCACGCGCACCGACAGTGTGTTCGTCACCTGGTAGGCAACGAGTTCGGCTTCCTGGCTGCCGTCCGCCTTGTTGGTGTAATTGTAGCGCGGATTGATCTGGATGCCGGCTGTCTGCAGGTCGCGATCGGCAATTCCGGCCGATTTCATCGCCGCGATCACGGCCGCCATGGCATCATTGTTGGCATCAAGCGCGGCGCGCGCGGTCTTTGCCTCACGCATGACGCTGAGCGTCAGGATCGCCATGTCCGGCGCGACAGTCGCTTCGCCTTCGCCCGAGACGACAATTCGCGGAGGCGGCTGGGTGTCGGCGGCGCTTGCCAGCGCCGGAAACGCGATCGCGGCAGCGAGCGCGACAGGCAAAAGATATTTGGTCATGAAAACTCCTCGAAATCTGCGATCCGGTATCACCTCTGCCCAGACTCGAAAAAGGCATCGATTCCCGGCGTTGCGGGCAGTCCGGACCAGTTCACGCGCCTGATGGGCGCGCACACCGCTGTACGGAGCGAATATGAGCTGATTTTGGCATTTGCCGCCAGCGCTTTCGAAAGCCTTGTGCCGGGCGGCGAAAAACACTAAGCCAGCCCGCGTGGGGCCTGTAGCTCAATGGTTAGAGCCGGCGGCTCATAACCGCTTGGTTGGGGGTTCGAGTCCCTCCGGGCCCACCATAACCATTGATTTCATTGGCAAAAAGTGGCCTCGGCCCAAAACGTTTTGGGCCAATTATGGGCCCAAGGCAAAGACCGTGGTCCCGGTTTGTTCCGACTCGTTTGATTATTTGACAATGCGGAGGTTTGCCCGCCGCTTCATGGCGTCGCGCTTGGCCTCGCGCTCGTTGATGGCACGAGCAATATCAACTGCGATGCGCTTCTTGTTGGCCTCACGCACATATTCATCTGTTACCGTCATTGAGGAATGGCCCATCGCCTCCATGATGGCCCTCGCTTGGATGTTGCATTCAGCGAGGTAGGTGCCGAAGGTGCGGCGCAGGCCATGGAGCGTGTAACCGGCAGGAATTCCCGCCTGCCGCGTCCAGTGCTGCATCATACCCGTCAGGCTCTTTTCCGAAAATGACCTGCCGTAGGCGTTCTTCAAGACAGTGCCGCCCATCGAGCGCTCGAGCGGGTCCAAGGCCGCTGCTAGCTTGTCGACGACTGGAATGAACATCTCCCGCCCGCCATGGCGGTTGCGGTTCTTCTTCTGGCGGAAATCAAAGGCCTCGATCAGCACCAGCGAGCCATCGAACAGTTCGATCTCTTCGGTTAAAAGATCATCCCACGCAAGAGCAGCGATATCGCCGCGCCGATTTCCAAGCCAGAAGCCGAGTGCATAGCAGGTGCGTGCGGCTGTACCGATAGGGTGTCGCTCCTCGAACTTCTCGCGGATTGCAATTGGCCAAGCGGGATTCCGGGTCGACTTGGGCACACGGACACGGATCGATAGCGAGGGATCCTCCTGCGGCTTGATCCATTTTTCGACGTCAGTCGCGACCCATACAAGCTTCTTGATAGCGACCAGCATGTGTTTGGCGACTGTGCGGTTTGTCCTGAAGATGCTTTCAATGATGGCGCGAAGCCGATCCGCGTCGAGATGTTCCACCGGAGTATCGCGCCACATCAGTGGGTACTTTGGATCGACCCTCAGATTGAGAAAACGCTCGATCAGTCGTGCATTCTTCTGCTGCGTCGCTTCATCAAAATCGAGCCACTCCATTGTCGTTTCAAGCCGGCGCGCGGCATGGCCAAAAGTTTTTGGCAGTGCCCGACCGGGCAAATCGATGATACCCACATTGTGTTGGCCCTGCGTGGCCTTCTCGTAAGCCGCCTCGAACTCGGCATCGCCAGGTTTGCCGGGAAGGCTGATTTCAGGCATGCCTTTTGCACGGTAGCGATAAGTTAGCTTGCCATTCTTGAGACGCGAAGAGACCCCAGGATAGCGCGCATCCTTGAAGGGCCTAGCCATCAACGTTCCTTCCAGACTTCTGCCGCCGGTGATCAACTCGCGGGGAGTTCTCCAGCATCGCTTGTAGCGAAAGGGTTTTGCTTTCGATGGCAACGCGCAGGAGCACCGGGTAGGGGAACCCTCTGCCTTGCTCTATGCCTTCAAAGGTGCGCTTCGGTATTCCCAGCGCCTTGGCCGCGGCTTCGGCAGTGAACCCCCCCTTGGCCCGCCAAGCTTTCACGTCTTGCGCAAGTTTCTCATTCTCGTTCATGTCAAGCCTTTCGCACAATGATCATACTACGCCTGCGGCGTATACGCAATGAGCGTATTTATTTTCTTCTTTCTCTGTCCCGTTTGCTTCTTTCCAGCAGTTCTTGAAGACCGCTATCTTTATCCGGCAACGAGGTGAAAGCTATGTCGAGGGCTACACGATCCCAGACAGCGCGGCTGTTGATGCGCTTAGGCTTCGGCATGCGCCCATCGGCAACCATTTCGTCGAAAAGCGTCGATCCGACACCGATATAACGAGCTGCTTCCTCACGAGAGAGGCCTCGCGGCGGATACGAGAATGCGTCACTCTTCATGGACGCTGGCCCGTCCCTGATACTCCGGGGCGTGTTGGTGTCGACGCACAAAGCCGCATCCTGGTTGCCAATTCGAAGCGACGAGATCGTGCTCACTTAAATAAGAGGAGCCCCGTTGAGCGGAAGCGGCCTGACTAGGTCCGTTCGGCGCAAACTGGCAGCAACGTGTGAACCGGATGGATCACGGCAGGAGAGCGTTTCTAAGCGGACTCGTGGGGCAAGTCGGTGGACGGCTACGTCGCATTGTGCACGACCGGGGCTAACCACCTGCGACTGCCCGCTGGCCCCCTTGCGCAGCCTCCCTCAGCGTCGAACTCGGAGCCGTTATCCCGAGGGCCGTCGTTCTCGATGCACAGATCGGCCCGCTACGCCAACGGTTGATTGACATGACATGCGCCGGTTCAGCCAGGAGACGCAGCGCAACTACGTCCGCGATGTCGGGCGGTTCGCAAGCTTCCTTGGCCGATCGCCGGACACGGCGACAGCGGATGACTTGCGCCGGTTCCAGGTCGGGCAGCAGGGTGACGGCGTTCCCGTGCCGACCATGAACAGCATTGTGTCGGCGCTGCGCTTCTTCACCCACACGCTCGACCGCCCGGACCTGGCGCGCAGGCTGGTCCGCCTGTCGCATCCGCGCAAGCTGCCCGTGGTCCTGAGCCGCGACGAGGTTGCCCGTCTCCTCAACGCCACCACCTGCCTCAAGCACCAGGCCGCGCTCTCGTCGCCTATTGCGCGGGCTTGCGCGTCGCGGAGGTGTCGACGCTGAAGGTCGCCGATGTTAGCGCTGGGTCGTCTACGCCGAGGCGCCCTTCGCCGGGCCGGAAGCGGTGCTCGCCTACGCAACCCCTGTAGCGCGCCTCCCCTGGCCTGCTACGTCATGCGGCCAATCTCTCCCTCAGCCTGATGACGCTTTGTGCTGTCCAGCGCCCGCCGCCAGGTGACCTAAAGCCCCTTTGGTTGAGGGCGCCGGCAACCCCCCGCGCCGACAATGCGCCTGCCGGATCAACGTCGCGAAGCACGTCACGGAACTCCTCAGCCCGGTCCTGAGCGCCCCGCTTCACAGTCGGCACCGCAGGCAGTCTGACTCCGTTAGGTTGCCGAGGCGCAAGGGCCGCGTGGTGCCGTCCTCAAGCCGCCTCACAGGCTCTTGGCCAAGCACTACCAGTGCCGCCGCCTCTCGTGCCAGCGCATCCCGCTTCACCGCCACCGCAGCCTTGGTGCGGCTCTGGATCATCTTGCGCTGGTGCTCCGCCACCAACGCCAAGACCCCGAAAGTGAGATCGCAGGCATCCGGCATATCGGCAGCCACGAAACTCGCCCCGCTGTCTCTCAGGGTGAGCAGGAAGGCAGCGTTTCGGCTCAGCCTGTCGAGCTTAGCGATGATGAGCGTGGCCTGCGCATGCTTGGCGTGCCTGAGGGCGGCTTGAAGCTGAGGGCGGTCGTTGGCCTTGCCGCTCTCAACCTCAACGTATTCTTTCATAGGCTCGGCATTGCTGCCTGCCCGGTTGCGTATGTGAGCCGACACGGCTTCGCGCCGGGCTTCAAGGCCAAGCCCTGATGCCCTTGTCGGGCCGTTGAGACGCGCAGATAGGAAACGAAGAGAGGGGCGGTGACGGTGTTGGACATGGGTCAGCTCCGAGGCTATTCCCAAACAGATTTGTGAAGGCCTCCTTGCGAAAGCTCATCGCCGGGAGAACTGGCACAATTTCTATTTAAGAAGGACCGTTAACGAGTGGCCGGCGAAGGAAGCGCTTCGGCCAGCGCGATGCCGGGCGTTGTCAACCAGTTGTAAAACCCACCCCTGGTAAGAGTTCCCTCGTGCAATCGCAGGATGGCTTCGCAAAAATCGGAGACATCGATGACGCACAAACGCTTCGCGGCCTCGATAAACGTTGGAACGCTCGGGTCTACACCGGGGCTGCACAAGGTGAGGCAAGGGTTGTTTCGCAGCCCCGCCAGTTCTGATGCCGCGAGGACCTCGGTAGCAGCGTTTAAGGGCACCGTTTCCTGATCGCTAACTTTAGATTTCACCTCGACAACAATCGGAATAAAATCCTCAATCGATACTAGGAAATCGGGAAACCCTTGGCGACCGGTCACATCGAGTGGCTGACAAGGTATCCCAAGCCCTCCTAGCGATATACTGAAAGCCTGCTCAAGATCAGTCCCTCGCTTCTCGTACAGAGCGGCTATTTGGTCGCGCAGCATCAAGCGGTCTGCTCGCCGAAGATGCATCGTCTTAGAGTGATTTCGGTCGTCCTGCCGCCAAGTCCGAGCTGCATTCCGAATTAGGTTGGCTATGCCACCACGCTCTTGCAAGCCAAGCGCTATACGGCGACGTTCATCGGCCTGATCGCTACCATCCATCAAATCCATGGGCCTCGAAAGCCCGCCCCTTCGCAAACTCATAATATCATCACGGCGGAGGCGCGACTGGAGGCCGGGCAGTCTTAGTTCGGACATCCAAAGCACATCGCTGGGCACCCCAACCCCTAGCCTGATCGACTGACGGCGGATCGCGCGGGCAAGCCGCCTCACGTCTTGAACATCTTCACCATTTCCACGTAGCGCGATTGGCTTGCTTTCATCGGCCAAGGTCGGAGACGTCACGCTCGAAATAATCTCAGATACCCCCGTAAGAACCCACGACACATCGCGAGCTACTCCCTGAACCGTTCCCAACCTGACCCCCGCCACAATCTTTTCAATTTGCCCCCTAGCAGTTCCAGCCGCCCACTCTGTCAATTGCAACGCCCCGTTAGCGGCTCCCGCATCTGCTACCCACGGCTGGTCGAACAAGATTGGGTTCAGTCTAGTCGCGTAAGGGTTCGGCACTGGGCCATTCCGGCCTATTCTCCAGTTGAGGATACGGGTAGCTTTGCCACCAACAATCCCGAACTCCGGGGACCGAATAGCTGCATGGCTCAGCACAAAGACAAAATCGTCTTCGCTGGTACCGTTCCCGGCCCGATCGATCAGTTGAGTGAGTTGCGCAGAGGACCTTTTCAGCCCCTCGATGAAAAAAATTGCTGTCTCCGGCTTAAGGCCCGAGTGGGCGACGGCAACGCCGAAGGTTGTGACCGTGATTTGTCCATGCAGTTCTATCAGGCAACCGATGTCGACAAGCCGATCAATTTGACTAAACAACTTGTCTCGCCAGTGATCTATACCAGCTAGATTTCGCTCCCGCTCTCTAGATGCCGTAAGCGTTGATCCGATTAGGTCGAATGCATCCTCTCTGCTTGTGCACAGCCTCCCTGCGAAAATCTGAAGTGTGAGGGTCCCAAAATGCTCTGGTGTAATGCCCAAACCCAGCGGAGCTTGGGTGGTCAGGTCCATTAGTGCTTGAGCCTGCCTACTTTCCTGTACTCCGTCAGCCGTGAGCACAACGTGGCCTTTAGCGATAGCCTGCCCCATCCTGCCGACACGGCCGGCCATGTTTTGGAACTCGTCTCGGCCTATAGGCACATGCATTTGACGGTCAAAATCCCACCTTTTCCAAGAGGCGAATGCGGCACTACCCAAAGGGAAATTGACCCCCGCTGCGAGAGTTGATGTGGCAAAGACTACATCGACCTGGCCCGAAGCGAGGCGATCTTCGACGAACAGTCTTTCATCTTCGGTCAGTTCGGCGTTGTGATAGGCTGTGCGCCTGCGCAAAGCATCTAAGAGCGGCTGCTCAACGTCCACCCCGGCAGGCGCATCAATCTGAATGGCCGGTCGGGATTGAGCCCACGTTCTCGCTAGGTCAAAAGTGTCGTCGACCTTCATGCAAAAAACTATAACGGGGTTTCGCTGCTGTTGAAGTAACTCTCCGATCACACCCATAACATCGCGACTTCGACTAGGCGGCCCTTGTTGCTGCAGCCCTTCAAAGCCCGGACCAGCTGAGACGGAGAGCGTTGCCAAGGGTGTTCGACACTCAATGGTCAATGCCTTTTCGCGATTGGGGTTTCTGATCAAGCCAATCCCCAACCAACTAGCCAGTGCCTGTGCATCGCCGGGGCTCAGAACCGCAGACAGCCCGACGAACTGCCGCCACCCCGCTCGCCGCATCAACGTCAGGAGAAGTTCGGCGTTTTGGCCGCGATGTTTATCCCCCACCAACTGGACTTCATCACAGACGAAGCAGATGTTTGTCAGGTCACGCGGCGGCCCACCAACTGACAAGCAGCCCAGAAACTTCTCGTACGTTGCAACCAAGATAACAGAAGAAAGGGGAGCATTTGTTTTCCGACCTGCCGCGTCTTCGACGCTGTCCCCTGTCGCACATACAATCGCCGAACGGTCGTAAGCTAGGAAGTCACCAAGAAATAATCTCTTAGCCTCCTCGAACTTCTGTTTGGCCAACGCCCGATGAGAGACGAGATAAACAGCCGTGTAGCCTGCCTCAATGGCTGATGCCACTGTCCACCAACCGATTAGGGTCTTCCCGGTCGATGTCGGCGCGCTGACAAGAAGACTTTCTCCGCGAGCTACGCCTGCCTCTAAAGCTTCGAACTGAATGTCCGTGAGAAGCGGCATGCCGCTTGCCTCTGGCAAAAGTTCAGGTTTGCCCAAAACTTTGTCAGAGAGCCCATGATCTATCGGTATGGTTGGCTGCATTCTATCCCCCAAATATCGGCGAACTATAGCTAGTGCCGTCGCGGTTAACCAGAGGAGTCCGTTATTTCTCTCAATGTCACCGGCTGCGATGCGTCAGCGGCGAGCCGAATGCCGATGGTGCCCCCCTACAGCTGTCGTATAGGGCCGGCTATTCATCCATTGTTGAGCCCGACCCCACGGCCCGTGTCGAAAGATTCCCAGCGCAGTTTCGAAAAATGATGCCTTTCGAGCAGAGGAGCGAATAGATCGCCACGCGTGATTTCGACCGTGCGCTTACCTCCTGCTTACCGGCTGAACACCAGCAGGGGTCGCGGATACCAATCCGACAATCATATGGTTTTGTTGTGAAAGTTGGCGCACCCGACAGGAGACGCGGCAAAGCCGGCGCGTTAATCGCGCTTTCGATTTTGGCTGGGTGCCAGACATTCGAACATATGGATGCGGGCCTGACATCGTTGCGAGGCCAACCGTACCAAGCCGCATTTGACGTTCTCGGCTTTCCCGATGCGGAGAGCACGATAGCCGATAAGCGCGTGTTCACGTGGGAAGCCTAAACGCCCGGCTCATACACTGTCCCGACTTTTAATTCGAGCACGGCCTATGTGAACGGGAAGCCAGTCTATATCCAGACCCCAAGGCACAGCAACCGAGACCTATGACTATCATTGCAAAGTCGACGTAATCGTTGGGTCATCCAGCATGATTGAGCACACACTAAGTACGATGGCAACATTGGCGGCTGCGAGAGCTATGCACGCCTGTTTCGTCTAAAGTCTCAGTAGAGGTGAAACGTTGTAGCGAGAACGGTGAATCTTATACAACCTATTATTTCCAGATTTCCAGGATTTTCTACATCTAAACGCGGCAATGTAGCAATATAGACGCATATGTACGTGGCCATACTGCAAAATTATTAGACATGGCTGGAATCGATCCGGGAAATCCGGAGAGCTTTCAAGCTCTGATAAACGAACCAATCCACAATAAGAACGCGATGCCACCCGCTCTAATCCCCACGAGCGCCAGATTTACAGCACCATTGATATCTTGCTATTTCTATCCATCACGAAAGTATTCTGTGCGATCATGCCGTCATGGTGAGCACATTGTTCCGCGATAGCATGGGCGAATGACTTCCCGTTTTCAATGTCGGCTACCCATTTACTGGGCTGGTTCCCTACGAAAGCTAACCGACCGAGCAGATATTATCGCCATCCATGCCGCTACAAATAGTGAAACAGCAACGGCCCAAGCCGTGAACGCTAAGAGAGAGTTAGGCGGCTGACTTGTCACCAAGCTGTATGCGGTCCCGACGAGGATCACTGAAGCAGCCGAGACAGCACCGGCAAACGTATACGCCCGGTGATCTGCGGCGATAGCTGAGGTGAGTTGGGCCTCAAGATAGCTTTCTGCCTCCCTAAGCACCTCTTGCAGCATTTCGATATTTGCGCTCTTAGTGCGTTCGAACAGGGGGGCTATTCATGCAAGGTGACCTTTCGGCTCATCCAGACAAACCAGGCAGCGGAAGAAAAGGTGGCGGCGACGGCGGTCAAGTTAGACTCCAACACCATCGCCCCGGCCTCCTGTCAATCGACCTCCGTCCCCTAAACCGGCACCTCCGGTCAAGAAGTGACAAAGACGCGGCAAGTCGAAGATGCCATTTGACTTGCCGCCTGTGTTTTGGCAAAGTTATCGCAGCGCGATGCGCCGAATAGTCATGTTCTTGGGAGGCAAAATGAAATATTTTATTTTGGTTATTGGTGTTCTTTTGGGCGCTTATAGAGTTGTCCCGGCGTTCAGCCATGGTGGCGGAACAGACTCAAATGGTTGTCACACGAACCACAAAACTGGCGGATATCACTGTCATTAGGGCGGCTTACTATGATCAAATGTTTCGCGTTCGCAATCGGACTCGTTTTGGGCGGGTCCGGTGCATATGCTTGGGATGGGACGGATACTACTGGCGAGTCGGTAGAGATTGGCAAGGGTAATCTTGTTAGAACGGGCAGGGACATCCAAATATTTGACGGTGGTGCTGGCGAATATCGAGACGTAACTGTCGAAAGCATTCGTCGGTACGGATCAACAGTTGAAGTCGAAGTCTACGACAACGAAAGCGGCGAGTACCGGACCCTTGAAATGGACGACGACTGACCCTCGCTACTCAACTGCACTCGCGCAGCGGCTGCGCTCTTCGAAAAAATGAATCGGGTCAAATTGAAAAGAGTTAACGCGAGAAGCAGGAAACCGCCCAGGAACTGAAACGGACGAGTCCGAAAAGGTGTTCGACGGGGTGAAGAAGATCGCCAATGTACCGTCGCCGAAGGACGAAAAGAAGCCCGCCACAAAGTAGTGGCGGGCCTCTCCCATTGTTAGGCGCTTACGCAGCGTACCTGAGACTCTCAGGGAACCACACTGCGCTGTTGTATGATGCCTTCATGATGTCGATGCTACGCTCGCAGTCGACGCGTTTGACATACCCTTCGCTGCTAACGGCAATTGTCTTGCCGTTCACAGCTTCATACGTCCAACGCCATTCATTACGATTGTCCCTGTACATCCAGTACGAGGGGTATGTGCGAGACGCCATAGGGATCTCCTAGGTTCGGCGTACGAACGTCGAGCTTGACCATGGCTAATATTTCTGATTCAACATCAGCGTACGTAATAGCCATACCCCGCGCTCGACGTCCAATCTTTGCGGGTGTGAACTTGAAACCGTCGCGGCTCCCCAGCTAGCGGCGGTTTCTTCGTTCTGATGGCTGATTCAATGCTTAAGTATTGGGCAGGAGTCAAGGCGTGGTTAAAAAACCGTTGAGCCTAAGGCAACGGTTTCAACATTTCCGAAACAAATCAATTGGTTACGGTACTCCTCCCGGAGCGGGGAAAACGGCATCGGACGTTTCCCTTGCCGGCAATACTACTCCGATTCGCAGAGAACGCAAATATTGCAGTGCGGTTGATTCTTTCGCGACGCAATAGGATAGTAACACTCATCTATCCATAATATAGATATCCACATCCGTTTATATGACTGGATTGCGTACGGCAGGCTCTCCCAAGTCCTACCCATTCCCCTGCGGCTAAACTTTCAACGGCGTTTCCCTCCCGGTCTGCTTTCGATCAATACGGTAGACGCCGTTTTCTTTTGCCTGCGTGTTAGGGGGGCCGTGGCGGGCGGGGGAGTTACGAGCCGGGAATTCTCTGCCTCTGGATCGCCGGACGATGACGACGATTGATCGTGATCCTCGCCTGCCACGCGCCACACAGTGCTGTTGCTGGTGCTGTCACGAGGCAGTTGTTCGATCCACCGCCCACCGATACGCGTTGATCGTGCCAGATACCTCCCGAAGCGCTTCGATGAAACGTACCGCTCCGTTCGATGAAGCCGCCGAGTGCTTCCCTGAGAAGTGGGCTATCCGCAACCCGGATGGGCGATGTTCCGCGTCGTGAAGGGGCCGTTCGGCAGTGCGTCGATGATCTCCGCAAGTTCGTCTTTCTCCGGGTCCGCTGCTCTCTGACCGGCGACATCGCCCCGGCAATCGGCTGGCCCGAGCCATGGGAGAGGCTCTGTTAGGTGCGCCCGCCGACAAATAGGCGCGCTCGACCGTCAGCGCCGCTGCAACGAGCTCGGGCCGCCTACGCAGGGCTAGGTCAATCGCGTCGAATTCGAAACGCCGTTCCTCTGGCCGCTGACACTGGGCGTCTAGCCGGATTTGAATCGTGCGCCGGTTCAAATCACCATAGGCGTGAGATTGTTTCCCCTGGCGCAAATCAGGCTGATCGCTGGAAGGCGGACGGCGTGGCGGCGGGCAAGGGCGGGGTCGGCCGAGATCGGGCGAGCGGTTTCGGTTTCGAGACGGACGAAGTGGCGTTCGATCATCCGCAGTCTGCGCTGAGTTCGGCGCGCAGAAAGGGGCTTTGGAGTGTCGCCAAGCGGTTGATGAGCGCGGTGCGTTCGGCACTGGCGGCACCGCGCACGCCGACGATTTCCTGCAATGCTTCCATCGCAAGCGAAGCCGGTACCGTCTCGGCCGGGTCGCCGGCAGCGTCTGCTATCCGGAATCGCAAAGATCGCCTCAAGGGCAGACATGCGGGGCAAACCGGACGTTCGCGATGCGTGCCGGACAGCTGGCTGCCCGCATACCTGATTGAGTTTACCCGCGCGTTCCCGCGTTCTCAATTTTTTCCAGATAATCTGCCCACCACTGCATCATCTTGACGCGCTCTTCCCAGTGCTCCGCCCGGGCATAGGCTCGCCGAACGTCGTTTTTTTCAATATGAGCCAGCTGTCGCTCTACGGCGTCTGGATGCCACTTGCCGCATTCGTTCAACAGAGTTGATGCCGTTGCTCGGAAGCCATGGGCGGTTGCTTCATTTTTGCTGTAACCCATGCGACGCAGGGCGGCGTTGAGTGTATTGTCGGAAATCGGACGAGAAGGCGATCGCACGCTTGGAAACAGCAGCGTCCCGGCGCCGGACATTTTTTTAAGCTCGGCCAGGATATTCAAAGCCTGCGTTGAAAGAGGAACGCGGTGCGGTCGTCGCATTTTCATTCGCGCTTCCGGGATAGTCCATACCGAACTTTCGAAGTCGAACTCCCCCCATTCGGCAGCGCGAAGCTCACCGGGGCGGGGAAATAGCAGCGCCATCAACCTCAGAGCCGCTCGGGTTGGGGGCTGTCCGTCGAATGTCTCGATCGCACGCAGCAAGCCGCCCAATGCCTTCGGATCGGTAATGGCGGCACGCGGCGTGACTATTGGCCTGATGAGCGCGCCCCTCAGCGCCGACGTTGGGTCAGTGTCGGCGCGTGCAGTGGCGATGGCGTATCGAAAGACGCTGCCAATGGTCGAGCGCAGCCGCCTGGCCGATTCGTATCGACCGCGCACCTCCACGCTACGAAGGGCAGCAAGGATAGTGGCGGCGTCAATGTCCCGAATGCACTTGTGCCCACAGGTGGGATAGGCGAAGTCGAGTAGCCATTTGACCTTGGTGATAGTGCGGTCGGCACGTCCCTCTTTCTTCAGCTTGTCAACATATTCCTCGGCGATTGATCGAAAGCTGTCCTTTGTCGAACCGACCTTTCGCAATTTGCGTTCCTGTGCGGGATCGATGCCACTTAGGAGGAGACGTTTGGCGTCATCGCGCGCTTTGCGTGCTTCGGCGAGCGAAATAAGGGGATAGCTGCCCAACGCCAGAAGCTTCTGCTTGCCGTCAAATCGATAGGCGAGGCGCCAAAGGCGGGATCCGGTGGGCTGCACCCAGAGCTGGAGCCCGCCACCGTCAGACAATTTCAGTAGCTTGGAAGCAGGACGGGCATTTCGGCATTTCACGTCGGAAAGGGCCATTTGTGGGACACCTCCCTTTGGCTGTTTCGATACCATCAGGATGTCCAGTACCAACGGAAATACCAGCCCTCCGCCCCGTTAGATCAAATACGCCGGAATTCCATGAAACGCGCTCAATCGCGCCATCCTTCCCAAAAAGATGAACGATTTCAGTCGTTTGTGGAAACAGAAGCGTAGAAGCTTCGGCGAAAGGAAGTGTCGGGAGAAGAGGGGATGGTGCCCAGAGGCGGATTCGAACCACCGACACGCGGATTTTCAGTCCGCTGCTCTACCAACTGAGCTATCTGGGCCTGCGCCGGCTAACGGGATCGTCCGCCGGGTTTCACGGAAGCGCCGGGTGGCGCCCCCCTCGAAAGCGCGTGGGTTATAGCACGGGAATTCGCCCTGTCCAGCGCTTAGGTGTTGATAAAGAAAAATCGTCGGGAAACGGCGTATTGCTACGGGCCTTCACTGCTCGTCTGTGGACGAAGGGCCTTGCTTGGGGCCTCCGTCTTCTTCCTCTGCGTCGTCGCGGCCGGGAATGACGTAGGCGCCTTTCAGCCAGCGATTGAGGTCGATGTCCTTGCAGCGTGTCGAGCAAAACGGATAGTGCTCCCGCACCGAAGGCTTGCCGCATTCGGGGCAGGGGCGCTTCGGCCTCAGCGGCGTGACCTTTTCGTCCGGGCTCATGGCCGCGCGACGTGCCAGTTCTTGTGCGGCTTGAAGCCCTCGCCGGACAGCAGTGCGATACTCTCGTAGAGCGGCAGGCCGACCACATTGGTGTAGGAGCCGACCAGCTTGACGACGAAGGAGCCGGCGAGGCCCTGCACGGCATAGCCGCCGGCCTTGCCGCGCCATTCGCCCGACGCGACATAGGCGTCGATCTCATCGCGCGGCAGTCGCTTGAAGCGCACCCTGGTCTCCACCAGCCGCTGCCTGAGCTTGCCGCCCGGTGTGATCAGGCAGATGCCGGAATAGACCCGGTGCGAGCGGCCGGAAAGCAGGCCGAGGCAGTTCACCGCGTCGTCGATCGTCTCGGCCTTGGGCAGGATGCGCCGTCCCACCGCCACCACCGTGTCGGCGGCCAGGATGAAGGCCGGCGCATAGTCTTCCTCGCTTTTCAGCGAGGCGAACGCCTTCTCGGCCTTGTCCTTGGAAAGGCGCTTCGCCAGCGAGCGCGGATGCTCGGCGCGCAGCGGCGTCTCGTCGACATCGGCGGGCAGCACGCGGTCCGGTTCGATGCCGGCCTGCTGCAACAGCTCGATGCGACGCGGCGAACCCGAGGCAAGCACGAGCTTCTGCAGAATGCTCATCGCGGTTCGCGCCGAATTGTTACTTGAAGCGGTAGGTGATGCGGCCCTTGGTCAGGTCGTAAGGCGTCATTTCGACCAGGACCTTGTCGCCGGTCAGCACGCGGATGCGGTTCTTGCGCATGCGGCCAGCCGTGTGGGCGATGATTTCGTGCTCGTTTTCGAGCTTCACCCGGAACATCGCATTGGGCAGCAGTTCCGTGACCACGCCCGGAAATTCGAGGACTTCTTCCTTCGGCATTCGATACCTTTGCTTGGATGGCGGTTCCGGGGCCTAGAGCATGATGCCGAAAAGTGTGAAGCGGTTTTCGAACGACATCATGCTCTACTCTTGATCTGGAGCCGGACGATTTCAGGTCGAACAGACCTGAACTCGTCCGACTCCAGCCGGAATTTGCGGCGGAACCTATATGATAATCGCCCGCTTGTGAACATGCTTAATCCGTCGCGTTTTTTGCTTCCGGAAGCAAGAAACGCCGGCTTATGCGCGTCTTCAGCCGCTCTCGCACATCGCGATAGGCGGCCATGATATGCTCGCGCGTGCCGCCGGTGTCGGTCGGGTCCGGCATCGGCCAGTACTCGACCTCGACGGCGAGCGAGCGGGTAAGCTCGAGCGCGGCGTGATGCGCTTCCGGCGCCAGCGTAACGATCAGGTCGAAATAATCGTCTTCCAGCTCGTCCAGCGTCCTCGGCTGCCGCTCGCCGAGCGTGAGACCCTCTTCGGCAAGCACGGCATCGACGAAGGGGTCGCGCTCGCCACTGCGCACGCCGGCCGAGGCGACGAAAGTGGTGGCGGGCAGCATCCGCCGCGCCA
>NZ_RZSN01000270.1:0-5158 GCF_003997315.1 Mesorhizobium sp. M1A.F.Ca.IN.020.04.1.1 | reverse complement strand
CCTTTATCGAAAAGCTGGGCAGGGACCGGGAATTCCGGCTGCTGTTCGCCGAATTCGGCTTCAAACCCGGACAGACGGCAGCCGGCATTGCCGCTTCGGTCTGGCCGCTGCCGGGCTTTGCGCCGAGCCAGTTCGCTGAATTCGGGCGCGCCGCCGAAGCCGCCGACGCGCGGCAGGTGCTGAACAACGTGCTGCCCTATGCGCAGACCGCTTTTGCCGAAGCCGATCCGATCAGGCGACTGCGACTGCTCGCCAAGGCATTTCTGCGCTCCGATGGCGACCCTTACGATCCACCGAAAATCTTCAAGAAAGCGCTGGTGGACAGGCTGCCCGACCTGCCCGAGCGCTATCTCGCGGCGGCCAAGGCGATCCTCGATGTATCGGACCGGCTGGGGCTGTTCCGCATGCTCGAAGGCACGGCCGCTGCGCTCACCGTCGCCGGCTGGCTGATCGCCCGCTACGAGCAGCTGAAGCGAAGCCGCGGTTTCCTCGACTTCAACGATTTGATCACCCGCACGGTCAGCCTGCTGTCGCGGCCCGATGCCGGGCCGTGGGTGCAGTTCAAGCTCGACCAGGGCATCGACCATATCCTGCTCGACGAGGCGCAGGACACCAGTCCCGACCAGTGGGAAGTGGTGAAGAAGCTGACGGAAGAATTCTTCGCCGGGTTCGGCCAGCGAGAGACGGTGCGGCGCACGGTGTTCGCCGTCGGCGACGAGAAACAGTCGATCTACTCCTTCCAAGGCGCGGCGCCCGATTCCTTTGCCGAAAGCCGGCTTTTGTTTGCCGGGCGGGTGCGCGACGCGCAGGCTTCGTTTGCCGACCTGAAGCTCACCTGGTCGTTCCGCTCGAGCGACGACGTGCTCGCCGCCGTCGACCGCGTCTTCGCCGAACCAGGCGTGCGGCGCGGCATCAGCCACGATCCCGATCCGCTCAGCCACAAGGCGATCCGCACCGATGCGCCGGGCTATGTCGAGGTGTGGCCTTCGATCGGCGCCGAAATGGTCGAGGAGCCCGATGACTGGACCTTGCCGGTCAACCACGCCAGCGCGCCCGCCGTGCGCGTGGCCGAACATGTGGCAACGACGATCCAGAACTGGCTGCGCAACGGCGAGGCCATCGAAGGCAAAGGCCGCAAGCTGACCGCCGGCGACATCCTGGTGCTGGTGCGCAAGCGCGATCGCTTCGTGCACGCGCTGTCGCGCAGCCTCAAGAACCGGCAGATCCCGGTCGCCGGCGCCGACAGGCTGAGCCTTCCCGGCCATATCGCCGTGCAGGACCTGATCGCGCTCGGCCATTTTTTGATCCAGCCGGAGGACGATCTGTCCCTGGCCGCCGTGCTGCGCAGCCCGATCTTCGAGGTTTCCGAGGAGACGTTGCTAACGCTCGCCGGCGAGCGGCCCAAGGGCCAGTCGCTGATCGCCTCGCTCCGGCAGCATGCCGGCCGAGACGCGGCCCTGGCCGGGGTCGTTAGCCGGCTCGATGGCTGGGCGACAGAAGTGGCGTTCAAGCCGGTCTTCGAATTCTATGCCACCGCGCTTTCGCGTGACGGCCTGCGCCGCAAGATGACGGCCCGGCTCGGGCCGGAAGCCGGCGACATCCTCGACGAGTTCCTGAGTTTCTGCCTGGCTGAGGAGCGTACCGGCCTGCCGGGGCTGGAATCCTTCCTCTCGACGCTGGAAAACAGCGGGCCGGAGATCAAGCGCGAGATGGACCAGACCCGCAACGAGGTGCGCGTCATGACCGTGCACGCCGCCAAGGGCCTGGAGGCGCCGGTCGTCTTCCTGGTCGACGGCGGCTCGGCGCCGTTCAGCGACCAGCACCTGCCGCGGCTGATGGCCTTCGAAAGCTCGGGCGCTGAGTGGAAGGGCAAGGGCTATCTCTGGCGCTCGGCGAGTGACGTCGCCAACGGCGTTTCGAAGGCGGCCTCGGCGCGGGCGCGCGAGCTTGCCGACGACGAATACCGGCGGCTGCTCTATGTCGGCATGACGCGCGCCGAGGACCGGCTGATCGTCTGCGGCTATCACGGCAAGCGCGCGCCGAGCACCGGCACCTGGCATTCGATTGTCAGCCGGGCATTGCTGGGTGCGCCGGAAAGCGCTGAGCGGCGGCATCCGGCGACACCCGACGTGGCGGTGCATCGCTTCCATATGACCAAGCTGCCGCCGATGGCGCTCAATCAGGCTGAGGAGACGATACCGTTCGATCATGCCGCGCCGCTGCCGGACGGCCTGTTCCGGCCGCTGCCACCCTATGAGGACTTGCCGCGGCCGCTCTCGCCTTCAGGCGCCTCGGCGCTGATCGACGAAGCGACGGAAAGCTTGCCCGACACGCGCTCGCCGGTGCTCGATGCGGAAACCGAACCCGGCTTTGCGGTGATGCGCGGGCTTGCACTGCACAAATTGCTGCAGATGCTGCCCGGCATCGCCGAGGACGAGAGGCGGAGCGCGGCCGAACGCTATCTGGCGCGCGCCGGCGCCGACTGGCCGGCCGAAGAGCGCGACACCGCGCTGGAAGCCGTGCTTTCCATCCTGTTCGACAGAAGCTTCGGGGCGCTGTTCTCGCCGTCCTCGCGGGCGGAAGTCGCCATCATGGGCAGCCTGGAGGTGAAGGGCAGGCTGCGCTCCATCTCCGGCAAGATCGACAGGCTGGCGGTCACTGCGGAAACGGTCTCGATCGTCGACTACAAGACCAACCGGCCGGCGCCGGCCAGCCTGGCCGAAGTGCCGCCGGCCTATGTCCTGCAGCTTGCTCTCTACCGCGCGCTGCTTCAGCCGCTCTATCCGGGCCGCACGGTGACGGCCGCGCTGCTGTTCACCGGGGCGCCGCGCCTGATCGAGCTGCCGGCAGCGGCCATGGACGGTGCCCTTGCCCGACTCACGGGAGCGTGACACAAGAACTGCTTGAACATCGCCACCACAGCCACCACATTTGGTGCAACCCGAGTTTTCGAAAGGATTTCAGCATGGCCACCGTCAAGGTCGACAAGGGCAATTTCCAGGCCGATGTGCTCAATGCCAAGGAGCCGGTTGTGGTGGATTTCTGGGCCGAGTGGTGCGGTCCGTGCAAGATGATCGCCCCGGCGTTGGAAGACATCGCCAAGGAGCTCGGCTCGAAGGTGAAGGTCGCCAAGCTCAACATCGACGAGAATCCCGAGTTGGCCGCCCAGTACGGCGTGCGCTCGATCCCGACGCTGATGATCTTCAAGGGCGGCGAAGTGGCCGACATGAAGGTGGGTGCGGCACCGAAGACCGCGCTGTCGCACTGGATCAATGGCAGCCTCGCCTGAGCCAATCCGAATATTAGAAAGATCGAGCCCGGCCATCGCGCCGGGCTTTTCCTTGGCGCCATCGCTGACGGCGCTCTGGCCCTGACGCTTCGGGCGGCCATCTCCTTTCCTTAAGAAAAGGAGAGCCCCATGACCGGAACAGCCAAGGCCACAGTTCACGTCGACAATGAGCGCGTGATCGTCACCGAATACCGTTTCGCCCCGGGCGCGAACACCGGCTGGCACCGCCATGGCCACGACTATGTCATCGTGCCGCTGATGGACGGCAGGGTGAAGCTGGTGACCAAGGACGGGGAATCCTTCGCGGAGATGAAGCAAGGCGCGCCCTATTTCCGCCGGGAAGGCGTCGAGCACGATGTCATCAACGCCAATGACGGCGAATACGCCTTCATCGAGATCGAGCTGAAATAACCTTCGAGGCAGGCGCCGCTACCAATCGGCAACGCGATCGCCGCCGATGAATTGCGCGCTTTTGGCCGTGTATTCGAACAGCTCGATCTTGACGCCGTTGGGGTCTTTGATCCAGGCCTGCCAGGTGCCGTCGCAAGCGAGCTTCTTCGCCGTCACCTCGACCGCTTTCGACCGGATATGGGCGATCGCGGCGTCCATGTCTTCCACCTCCAGGCAGAAGTGGTTGACCTGGTTCGCCTCGCTGTAGCGGGCTTCGGTCTTCTCGAACACCTCGACATGGCTGCGGCCGCCGCAATTGAGATAGAAACCGAAGATCTTGCCGTCGCGCAGGAAGTTGAACTGCGTGTCCATGCCGAGCACATCCCGGTAGAAGCCGCGCGTCGCCTCAAGGTCATGCGCGAAGATGCAGACATGGGCCAGTTGGTTCACCTTGATCACGATTGCTCCTCGCGACTGCCTCGGCGCTATCAGGTCGGCGGCGTGCCGTTCTCGTCCAGCACAGCGCCGGCGAAATATAGCGAGCCGCCGATGAGGATGCGCGGCGCCGGACCGTCCCAGCTGTCGCGCAGCAGCATCAGCGCGTCGGCGACGGAGTTGACCGGCTCGGCCGACAGGCCGGCCTCGGTGGCGCGCAGCGCGAGCTCGTCATTGGGCACCCCGGCATCGCTCTTGCTCACCGGCACCGTGTAGACATGGCGGGCAAGCCCCTTGAAGGCGCTGAAATAGCCGGTCTGGTCCTTGGTGTTGATCATGCCGGCGATGAGGATCAGCGGGCGCGGGTTCTTTTCCTCCTGCTCGGCCAGCGCTTCGGCGATGACGACGCCGGCGCCGGGATTGTGGCCGCCGTCGAGCCAGATCTCGGCGCCCTTTGGGGCAAGCTCAACCAACCTGCCCTGCGTCAGCTTTTGCATCCGGGCCGGCCACGCGGTGCTGGTCATCGCTTTTTCGGCAGCGCGATGGCTTATCTCGAAGCCGGCGGCCTTGACCGCGGCGATCGCCGCGGCGGCATTGGCGAACTGATGCCGACCGGGCAGGCGCGGCAGCGGCAGGTCCATCAGACCGTCCTCGTCCTGATAGACCATGCGGCCGTTCTCCTCGAAGGCCAGGAAATCCTGACCGTAGACAAGGGTCGGGCAATCCAGCCGCTCGGCGGTCTCGATCAGCACCTCCAGCGCGGTCTCGCTTTCCTGCGCGCCGATCACCACCGGGCAGCCGCGCTTCATGATGCCGGCCTTTTCGGCCGCGATCAGCTCGACGCGGTCGCCGAGATAGGCTTCGTGATCCATCGACACCGGCATGATCACCGAAACGGCAGGCCGGGAAATGACATTGGTGGCATCGAAGCGGCCGCCGAGCCCGACCTCGATGATCGCCGCCTCGGCCGGATGCTCGGAAAACAGGATGAAGGTGACGGCGGTGAGGATCTCGAAAACGGGGATCTTCTGGCCTTGATTGGCC
>NZ_RZSN01000269.1:493-5186 GCF_003997315.1 Mesorhizobium sp. M1A.F.Ca.IN.020.04.1.1 | reverse complement strand
GCGAGACCCTGGCCATGTTCGGTTATCAGCCGGGCGATCTCGATCCCGCCATTCCGCCCGCGCTGATCCATGGCGGCGCCGACCATCTGGTGCTGGCCCTGAAGTCGCGCAGGGCGCTCGCCGCCATGGCCTATGACCTGAAACAGGGCCAGGCCCTAATGCGGCGCGAGGAACTGGTGACGATCCTGCTCGCCTATGCCGAAACGCCGCGTCTCTTCCACACGCGCAATCCCTTCGCTTCCGGCGGCGTCTATGAGGATCCGGCGACCGGCGCTGCCGCCGCCGCCTTTGCCGGCTATCTGCGCGACATTGGCTGGCCGCATGGCGGCGCGATCGACATTGTTCAGGGCGAGGATATGGGCATGCGCTCGCGGCTGCATGCCGATATTCCGCCCACGCCCGGCACCTCGATCCGGGTATCCGGCACGGCCCGCCTGATGGACGAAGACTGAGTGTGGTCACCCACGCGAAGGCGCGTGCCCGCCAGCCTACTTGCCGGCAAGAATGTCCTTGATCAGCCGCTGGCAGCGATCGGCCATGAAGTCGAGCAGCAGGCGGACCTTCGGATCCTGCAGCTTCTTGTGCGGATAGACGGCGGCGAACTGGACCGGCGTCGGCGGCGTCTTTGCCAGGATCACTCTCAGCCGCTGGTCGCGGATGAACGGCTCGACCTCGAAACGCGGCTTGTTGATGATGCCGCGACCCGACAGCGCCCAGCCTGTCAGCACATCGCCATCGTCCGTATCGTAGGGTCCATGCACCTCGAATTTCTGCGGACCGTTCGGCGTCTGCAGCGTCCAGACATATTCGCGCGTGCCGGAATAGCGCAGCATCAGGCAATCATGCTTCTTGCCGATCAGCTCCTGCGGCTCGACCGGCTCGCCGCGCGCCTCGAGGTATTTCGGCGCCGCCACCAGCACGCGCTCGCATTCCATGATGCCGCGCATCCGAAGGCTGGAATCCTCGATGATGCCAAGCCGGAAGGCGACGTCGATGCCTTCCTTCATGATGTCGACATTGTGGTCGGAGAGTCTCAGCCGCACCTCGATATCGGGGTATTTATCGTGGAAATCCGGAATGCCCGAGGCGATCAGCCGCCGGCCGAGGCCGAGCGGCGCCGTCACCTTGATCGTGCCGCGCGGCTGGCCGGAAAGTGCTGCGACCGCGGCCTCCGCCTCGGTGATCGCGTCCAGCACCTGCTTGGCGCCGGTGTAGAACACCGTGCCGTGCTCGGTCGGCATCAGCTGCCTTGTGGTGCGGTTGAACAGCCGCACGCCGAGATGCTTCTCCAACTCCTTGATGCGGTTGGAGGCGACCGCCGGCGAGATGCGCATGTCGCGCCCGGCCGCCGACAGATTGCCGAGCTCGACGACGCGGACGAAGACGGCGATATTGTCGAGATAGGCCATGCGACGGTCGTGGCTCTCAAATGGCTGCGTGGGACGACCCTAGTATTTTCCATTTTTTTTTGAAAGTCATCGCGCGCCCCGCCTCTTTTCGTTTGCGCTCCAGACCGTAAAGTCGCCTGATCGGCAGGGACGATTTCCCAGGGGCGACTCGATGATGGATTTTGCGATTTTCTGGGACTGGCTGAGCTTCGCCGTCCGCTGGCTGCATGTCATCACCGGCATCGCCTGGATCGGCTCGTCCTTCTATTTCGTCGCCCTCGATCTCGGGCTGCGCCAGCGTCCCGGCCTGCCCGCCGGCGCCTTCGGCGAGGAGTGGCAGGTGCATGGCGGCGGCTTCTACCACATCCAGAAATATCTCGTGGCGCCGGCCGAAATGCCGGAGCACCTGACCTGGTTCAAATGGGAATCCTACGCCACCTGGCTGTCGGGCTTCGCCATGCTTTGCGTGGTCTACTATGCCGGCGCCGACCTCTTCCTGATCGACCCCAACGTGCTCAACATCTCGGTGCCCGTCGGCATCCTCTTGTCGCTCGCCACGATCGGCGTCGGCTGGATCGTCTACGACCTGCTCTGCCGCTCGCCGCTCGGCAAAAGCGATACCGGCCTGATGCTGGTGCTCTACTGCGTGCTGGTCTTCATCGCCTGGGGGCTGACCCACCTCTTCACCGGCCGCGCCGCCTTCCTGCATCTCGGCGCCATCACCGCCACGATCATGTCGGCCAATGTCTTCATGGTCATCATCCCCAACCAGAAGATCGTCGTCGCCGACCTGATCGCCGGCCGCAAGCCGGACCCGAAATACGGCAAGATTGCCAAGCAGCGCTCGCTGCACAACAACTACCTGACCTTGCCGGTGCTGTTTCTGATGCTGTCGAACCACTACCCGCTGGCCTTCGGCACGCAGTTCAACTGGGTCATCGCCTCGCTGGTCTTCATCATCGGCGTGCTGATCCGGCACTATTTCAACACCGTGCACGCGAGGAAGGGCAACCCGACCTGGACCTGGCTGGGTGCCGCCGTGCTGTTCATGATCGTCATCTGGCTGTCGACCGTGCCCAAGGTGCTGACAGCGGAGCCCAAGACCTCCGCCGCATCCGCCGCTGCCCAGGTCTACATCGCCTCGGCGCATTTTCCGGCCGTGCGCGACACCGTGCTCGGCCGTTGCTCGATGTGCCATACCGAAGAGCCGGCCTATGAAGGAATCTACCATGCGCCGAAGGGCGTGTTGCTCGACACCGACGCGCGCATCGCCGAGCATGCCCGGGAGATCTACCTCCAGGCCGGCCGCGCGCATGCCATGCCGCCCGCCAACGTCACTCAGATAACCGACCAGGAACGGGCCCTTTTGGTGGCCTGGTTCGAAGGCGCCGGAAAGTAAGCATGACCTCGAAACTCCTGCGCGGCCGCACGCTCTCCTTCCTGCGCTGGCCCGAAGCAATCGACGACCATTCCGCCTGGCGCTACGAGGAGGATGGCGGGCTGCTGATCGACAACGGCAAGATCATTGCCGCCGGTCCGTATGCCGAGATCGCCAAGCGCGCCGGCGCCGGCGTCGAGACGATCGATCATCGCCCGCATCTCATCCTGCCGGGCTTCATTGATGCGCATGTGCATGTTCCGCAGATGCAGATCATCGCGTCCTACGGCGCCGAGCTGCTCGACTGGCTGAACAAATACACCTTTCCGGAGGAGTCGAAATTCGCGAACGCGCAGCATGGCCGCCGCATCGCCAGGCTCTTCCTCGACGAGATGCTGCGCCAGGGCACGACGACGGTCGTCGCCTATTGCTCGGTGCACAAATCGTCGGCCGAAGCCTTCTTCGCCGAATCGCACGACCGCAATATGCTCAACATCGCCGGCAAGGTGATGATGGACCGCAATGCGCCGGAGGGCGTGCTGGACACGCCGCAGACCGGCTATGACGACAGCAAGGCGCTGATTGCCGAATGGCACGGCAAGGGCCGCCAGCTCTATGCCATCACCCCGCGCTTCGCCATCACCTCCTCGCCCGAGCAGATGGAGATGGCCGGCGCGCTCTGCCGTGAGCATCCCGATCTGCACATGCAGACGCATCTGTCGGAAAACCACGCCGAGATCGCCTTCACCCAGGAGCTCTACCCCTGGTCGCGCGACTACACTGACGTCTATGAGCATTACGGCCTGCTAGGCAAAAAGAGCCTTTTCGGCCACTGCATCCATCTATCCGAGCGCGAAGCCGATGCGCTGTCGCAATCGGGTTCGATTGCGGTGTTCTGCCCGACCTCCAATCTCTTCCTTGGCTCCGGCCTGTTCGACTACCAGCGCTACCGCCGCCGCGAAAAGCCGCTCAGCATCGCTGCCGCCAGCGATGTCGGCGGCGGCACCAACTATTCGATGCTGCGGACCATGGATGAGGGCTACAAAGTCATCGCGCTGAATGGCGAGAAGCTCAACCCCTTCCAGTCCTTCTGGCAGCTGACACGCGGCAATGCCGAGGCGCTGGCTGTCGCCGAAAAAATCGGCACGCTGGAAGAAGGCACGGATGCCGACATCGTCGTGCTCGACGCCAACGCCACGCCGGCGATGCGGCTGAGGATGGAGACGGTGGAGACCCTGGCGGAGGAGCTCTTCCTGCTGCAGACGCTGGGCGACGACCGCGCCGTGAGCGAGGTCTATGTGGCGGGTCGGCCGGCCAAGAGCGCGATTGTCGCATAGATTAAACGTGCTCGTCGCTTGACCCTGCGTCAGCCATCGGCCAAAGCGTGCGTCGACATTGACAGGGGAAACGCCATGGCTGCCGCCGACGACATCGCTCTGATCAAGAAACAAGAAGCCACGCTGGTCTTTCCGGCCTTCGACGAGGCCGTGGCCTTCCAGATAGGCGCGGCGATCAGGGAGCGGGCGCTCAACGAAAACCTGCCGATTATCGTCGATATTAGGACCTTCGACCGTCCCCTATTCTATGCCGCTATGCCGGGCTCCAACGCCTCCAACCCCGACTGGGCGCGGCGCAAGATCAATGTCGTCAAGCGCTATCTCAGAAGCACCTATCGCATGGTGCTGGAGCAGCAGCGACCCGACCGCACCTTCAAGGTCGGCGAAGCGCTCGACATTGCCGACTATGTGCTGGCCGGCGGCGGCTTTCCCGTCGCGGTGAAGGGCGCAGGCGTGATCGGCGTCATCGCCGTCTCCGGTCTGCCCGAACGAGAAGACCACGGTGTCGTTGTGGATGCGCTCTGCGCCCATCTCGGAGTCGATGCGAGCAAGCTCAAGTTGCCGCCGGAAGAGCAATGACCGATCCAAAA
>NZ_RZSN01000269.1:0-483 GCF_003997315.1 Mesorhizobium sp. M1A.F.Ca.IN.020.04.1.1 | reverse complement strand
ATCCAAAAACTTTCCTTACGTCGATCTTCAACGCCGCCGTCGCCGCTGCCGATCCGGAAAAGACGATCCGCAATCATTTGCCGGCAAAGCCGAAGGGCCGCACCATCGTTATCGGCGCCGGCAAGGGCTCGGCGCAGATGGCGGCGGCCTTCGAGAAGGTCTGGGATGGTCCGATCGATGGGCTGATCGTGACCCGCTACGGCTATGGCGCCAGATGCGAGCGCATCGAGATCATCGAGGCGGCGCACCCGGTGCCGGACGCCGCCGGCCTCGAAGCCTCGCGTCGGCTGTTGGAGAAGGTGCGGGGACTGAGCGCGGACGATCTGGTCGTGGCGCTGATTTCGGGCGGCGGCTCGGCGCTGCTGCCGTCGCCCGCTCCCGGCCTGACTCTTGCCGACGAGATCGCCGTCAACGAGGCGCTGCTCGCTTCCGGCGCGCCGATCGCGGCGATGAACACCATCCGCAAGCACGTCTCGACCATAA
>NZ_RZSN01000268.1:0-5280 GCF_003997315.1 Mesorhizobium sp. M1A.F.Ca.IN.020.04.1.1 | reverse complement strand
TCGTCTCCCTGATGTTGGGCAGGATCTCCAGGACCATGATGGCGAAAGCGCTTTCGCCATCATGGTCCTGGAGATCCTGCCCAACATCAGGGAGACGATCCTCATCGAACTTGTCACCCGCCTGGGCTACGCCTTCTTCTCGATCGCGACGCTGAGTTTTCTGGGCCTTGGCATTCAGCCGCCGTCCGCCGATTGGGGCCTCGCTGTGGCCGAAGGCTATGGCTTCCTCACCGGCGGCAAATGGTGGGTGGTTGTCTTCAATTCGGCGGCAATCGTCTCGCTGGTGATGGCCACCAACCTCATTGCCCAGGGCATCGGCGCTTTGGAGAACAATCAAGACTAGCATCGGTTTCCACGCCAGCAACCGCCCACGATCCGAAGATTTCGACTGCCATCTTCTCGCGCTATCAGACGGCGAAAAAAGCGCTGGTCGGTTCGAGTGAAGAAGCTGGACGGCGAATTCGGTAGGCAATGCCGGGGTTGTCGATCTGGTTTCCGCAAGTTCGGCCGCGTGCCACGTCTGACAGGAAGGGCATTGTTCAGTCTTGGCGCTGCAAAACCCACACGACTCCTGCTCCAACGATGAATATTGCGCCAACAATTCTGCCATCGCCAACACTGACGCTGGCCGCCGGAAAGAACCAACCGTCGAATCCCGGCCAGCACCAATTTACGACTCCAAAGCCAAAAAAGGCGATAGCGATGGAACTCCGGTTCATATGCCCCATCTTGTTTTGCCAGCGAGGCGACTGTTCTTTATAATGCTGGCTGTCGTATAGGCACCCGACGAAGCCCTCTGCGAGCGCCTCGTCGCTCCCCATGACTGGTCAGGTTCGCCGGCCGTCCGACCTCATTGGGCCGGCTTGTAGATCTGGTCGAATATACCACCGTCACCGAAATGGTAAGGCTGTGCCTTCTTCCAGCCGCCAAAAAGCGGATCGTCGATGGTGATCAGCTTGATCGGCGGCAGCTTGGCGAGATCCTCCGGCGGCACCAGCTCCGGCTTGGAAGGCCGGTAGTGGTTCTTGGCGATGATGGTCTGGCCTTCCTTGGAGTAGAGGTAGCTGAGGTAGGCCTCGGCGACCTTGCGCGTGCCCTTGGCGTCGACATTGGCGTCGACGACGGCGACAGGCGGCTCGGCCAGGATCGAGGTCGGCGGATAGACGATGTCGAAATTGTCGGCGCCGAACTCGTCGAGCGCCAGATAGGCATCGTTCTCCCAGGCGATCAGCACGTCGCCCAGGCCTTTTTGCGCGAATGTCACGGTCGATCCGCGCGCGCCGGTGTCGAGCACCGGGGCATTGGCGTAGAGCTTGCCAACGAACTCCTTGGTCTTGGCTTCGTCACCGCCGTCCTGGGCGCTGGCATAGGCCCAGGCGGCGAGATAGTTCCAGCGCGCGCCACCGGAGGTCTTCGGGTTCGGTGTGATCACCTGGACGCCGTCCTTGATCAGATCGCCCCAGTCCTTGATGCCCTTGGGATTGCCCTTGCGCACCAGGAAGACGATGGTCGAGGTGTAGGGCGCCGAATTGTTCTCGAACTTCTTGCGCCAGTCGGGATTGATCTTCTTCGACTTTGAGACGATGGCGTTGATGTCGCCTTCGAGCGCCAGCGTCACGACGTCGGCGTCGAGGCCGTCGATCACGGCGCGGGCCTGGGCGCCCGATCCGCCATGCGACTGCTGGATGGTGACGGTTTCGCCGGTCTCGGCCTTCCAGTGCGCGGCGAAGGCCTCGTCATAGGCCTTGTAGAGCTCACGTGTCGGATCGTAGGACACGTTCAGAATGGTCGTGTCGGCGAACGCGAAACCGAGCGTGCCGAACTGGACAGATGTGGCGACCAGCGCGCCGAGCAGTTTCCTGAAATGAGGTTTGGTCATTCCCGCCTCCGTTGAACTGCAGCGAACTCTAGCGAGTTTATAGAAATTAGATGCATTGAATGTTGCCTTTTTTGCCTCCTCGAAGCAATTTTTCGCCGACGGTTGGCATATTCGGGAAACATTTCCTCATATTAGCCAGAGCAGACTCTGCGCCTGTCCGACGCCATCTAGTGACGGCCGGCGTCGCGGCAAGGTCGGAGCAGCGTGAGATTTGCGTTAGGGGGTCGATCCGCCCTTTATGGCGCGGTGACGGGAAAGTCGAAACGCTGCTTGGCGAACGGTTCGTTTTGCAGCGTGAAGTGCCACCATTCGCAGGATAGGCACAACCGGCGCTCAGCCTATCCATCGCTTGCCACACCGGCGAAAGAGTTGATCCAATTCTCGAAGTCACGGCTTCGCTGCTCGTCACTGTGGACGTACATCAAAAACAGCAGCGCTGCCGCGCAAAGCAAAGAGCCGACCCACTTTAGCGCATCGATCATTCCCTCAACCTCTAGCCCGACCTTTCCATAAAAAGGACGAGCAACCCGAAGTAGGCAAGGCCCGCGCCGGTAGTCAGCTCCTCGCCGCCGAAAGCGAAGATCGCATCGCCGCAGAGACGGCCCACGACGACCGCGCCGATCACCCAGATCGCTACAACGGCAAGCTTTTTGCGCTCCTCCGTCATCGGTCAGCCTCCAAGGTTAGCTCGGTGCATGCGCAATCGACGGCAACAACGCGCAATCAGGCAGTTTCTGACCTCGCACCGGACTGAACAGGCTTCTGGAGCCATTCTCATGCGTAAGAAGCGGGGTACCGCTCGCCAATGTCGGGCAGGACGGCCACGATGAGCTTGCCTGCATTCTCCTCCCGGCCGGCCAGATGCTAAGCGATCGAAAGTTTTCCACATTCAGCACTGAAGGGGACACCAATCTCATTGCCCAAGCATCGGCGCCTTCGACAACAATCGAGATTAACGTCATTTCTCCGTCAACCCATCGGCGCAGGGGCCATGCCCAGTATCCAAATGCCTGAACACGCCCTGCGTGCCAATTGCTCCTATTGCATCGCTTTGCGAAGCCGCTCTACACAGAGCGAGCGGAGCAAAAGAGCTGCATCGGCATAGGTAGGCGGGCCTTCACCATTACCGATTGTTGCACCGCCCATCAGCGCCGCGACGTCGTCTTTGATGCGCCAGGGAAGAATATCCGTGCAGGTGCGCATTCTGCCGAAGACAGAACTGATCGGCACCATCCGTCCCTCGAAATCCACCTGAGGCTCATCCGTGCTTGGCGCCCAGTCCTGATAGGCCTCCAACGCCTCGTCAAACGCTCCATGCAATATTACGGGCGCATGGCCCTCGTGCAGCGCGGGCAATTGGCGTGTGGTCATAAGGTCTCCTCCTCGAAGCGGCAGCCCCACACCTTGTTCTGATATTGTGCGCAATCGCGATCAAAGTCTATAAATTTTATAGAATTAACAAAAATTCGCCTCTGGGGTCGCGTCCGCGATACGCGAATTCTTCCGGCCCTAGCTGAAAAGGTCGGCATTTTCTTTGTTTCCCGCGTTGGCGGTGCAACGCTTTCCTCCTCAGATAAAGAGGATGGAAATGAGTAAGCTCGCCGACGCAATTCCGGTGCTGGATTTTTCCGGTTACGAAGCCAATCCGGACTCCCGCAGGCGTTTCCTCGAAGAACTGCGGCGCGCTGCGCGCGACGTGGGCTTCTTCTACCTTTCGGGACACGGCATCCCGCAGTCCCTGATCGATGACGTGCTGAGCGTGTCGGGCCGCTTCTTCGCTTTGCCGGACGAGGACAAGCTCGAGATCGAGATGGTCAACTCGCCGCGTTTCCGCGGCTACAACCGGGTCGGCCAGGAACCGACGAAGGGGCAGAGGGACTGGCGAGAGCAGGTCGACATCGGCTCGGAGGCGCCGTCATTGCCGCGCGATGCGGGACAGCCCGCATGGCGGCGATTGCAGGGGCCGAACCAGTGGCCAAGTGCCTTGCCGGAGCTGAAGCCTCTGCTATTGGAGTGGCAGGAGCGCTTGACCGAGCTCTCGACCAAACTGCTCAAGGCATTCGCCACCATCCTCGAGCAGGATGAGAACGCTTTCGAAGCGATCTACGCCGGCACGCCCAACCATCTCAAGATCATTCGCTATCCTGGACGTGATGCCACCGAGAGCGAGCAGGGTGTCGGCGCGCATAAGGACAGCGGTTTTCTCACACTCCTGCTGCAGGAACGTGAGGGGGGGCTACAGGTTGAGGCCGCCGACGGCAACTGGATCGACGCCGAACCGCGCGGGGGAACCTTCGTCGTCAATATCGGTGAGTTACTGGAGATGGCGACCGATGGTTACCTCAAAGCGACGGTTCACCGGGTGGTGAAGCCGCCGGCCGGCACTGACCGGCTGTCCGTCGCCTTTTTCCTTGGCGCGCCGTTCGACGCCGAGATCCCGTTGCTGGACCTGACCCCGCATTTGAAGGCGCAGGCCAGTGGCGTCACCCGCGATCCTCAGAACCTGCTCTATCGCAACTCCGGCCAGAACGCGCTGAAGAGCCGGCTGCGTTCGCATCCCGATGTCGCGCGGCGCCACCACGCCGACCTGATCGCAGCCCAAGCCCGCGCCGAAGTCGCGCCCTTTGCCTGACCGCTAAACCAGACAGGAGGAAAGTCCCATGACGCTGGAAAATCTGTCCCCTGAGACCTTGCCCTGCACGGCGGTAACTGGCGAGCCGACCCCGTAAGTGGCGCCGTCGCGGTGCCGATCTACCAAACGACGTCCTATCAATTCCAGGATACGGGTCATGCCGACCGCCTGTTCGCACTGGACGAGATCGGGCACATCTATACGCGTGTTTCCAATCCGACGCAGGATGCGCTGGAGACCCGCATCGCGGCACTGGAAGGAGGCGCAGCGGCGCTCCTGCTATCATCCGGCCAGGCAGCTTCGGCCTATTCGGTGTTGTCGGGGACGACGAGGATGATGCGGTAGCCTTTCGGAATGCCGACCTGGGCAAGGCCGAGGCCGGTATTGCCGGCGGTCGCCTCGACGATGGTGCCGCCGGGCCTGAGCTTGCCCTGCCGCTCGGCGGCGGCGATCATCGACAGCGCGATGCGGTCCTTGATCGAGCCGCCGGGGTTCTGGCTCTCGAGTTTTATTAACAGCCGGCACTTGCCGGTGTCGAATTTGGTCAGCTCGACGATGGGGGTCTGGCCGATCAGGTCGAGCACCGACGCATAGGGCGGACGCAGGCGCGAAACGGCACTGTCGGGCGCGACTTTTCCGTGCTCGCTCATGTCAGAGGCTCCATGGGTGAAAACCTAGCGTCTTTTCCAGCCGATCGCAGCCGGAAAGAAGATAGATCGTGCCAATCGAGCGGCCAGACGGGGAATGAAATTCCAACCCCGCTCCCGCC
>NZ_RZSN01000267.1:0-5299 GCF_003997315.1 Mesorhizobium sp. M1A.F.Ca.IN.020.04.1.1 | reverse complement strand
CGCGCCCACTGGACGTTCGTCAGTTCGTACCGTTTGGCCATCCGTCGCGCTCCGAATCAGAACCCTCGGAACGCAATGAATCAACGCCAAACCGCGTTGAGAATCCTGAATGTAGATTGGACCTAGATGGCGGAGTTTCTGGCCGGCATCGAGCAGCTTGCCTTGGTGCGCGGGCTGAAAGCCTCCTTCGTCGCCTATCCGATCGTCAATGCGCTGCACATCATGGCGGTCGGCGCGCTGCTCACCAGCGTCGGCCTCATGGATTTCAGCGTCCTTGGCGCCTTCCGCTCGCTGCCCCACGCGCCGTTCGTCGCGCTGCTGCGCCGCGTAGCCCTTGGGGCGTTTGGCGGCGCGATCATCACCGGGGCGCTGCTGTTTTCGGTAAAGGCGGGCACCTATGCGGCGATGCCGATCTTCGTTGCCAAGATAACACTGATCCTGCTGGCGGGGGCCAATTTCCTCGCCTTCACGCGCTTGACCCGCACGAGCGGGGTGGCCGAGTCGGCCGGGGGCATCGCGGCCGTCCTGGCCGTGATTTCGCTCGGCCTGTGGACCTGCGTGCTTTTCGCCGGGCGGTTCATAGGGTTTTTGTGAAGCAGTTCCACGAAGAGCCGGCTGCTGCTCAGATGTCCGGCGCGTTGCCGACTTTCTTCTTCATCTCCAGCGCCCAGGCGCGGCCTTCGTCGCCGCCCCACAGCAGCCAGGCGATGTAGCCGGCAGAGGGATTTTCCTCGTTGCCGTAGTTCTTGCCGCGCTTGTCGACCTCATGGCGGGCGAAATAGCTGACCATGCGGCGGATGGTCGAGGGTGAAAGGTTCTTGCGGTTCTTCAACTCCGTCGCCCTCGCGACGCCGATCTCGGTGCCGCCGCGGCCAAACTGCTTGCGCAGGCGCAGCCCCTTGGCGGCGTTGTCGGCGACCACCTGCGGGCAGCACAGGTCGATTTCGTCTTCGGACATGTCATTCATCGCAGATTTTTAGTCTACGAGCAGAATGCGGGGAAGCAGAGTTCCGAAGTTGCTAATCGGTGCCGGTACCAATGCCCTGAGATGAAAGGGCACGAAGTCGCGCTCTACGGCGCAATCCTAAGCAGGCGAAACGGGCGCTCAGTCGATAGGCCAGCGGTTGCGGCAACGGTTCATTAATAGTCAGCCAATCGCTGGAATGGGCCGCCCGAATGAGCGTTGCCTTGTCGCCTGCCGCCGAAGATTGGCAAGACGGTTCATTAGACAGAGATTGCACCGTGGCTGGTGCGCTTCGTAGCGCCAATAGCCTTACCCAAAATATTCCTGCAGCGGCCGGACCTCGAGGTTCCCCGCCCTTAGCGCCGCGATCGCCTCGGCCACGGCCGCAGCACCCGACAGCGTGGTGTAATACGGCACCTTCTGCATCAGCGTCGCGCGGCGGAGCGACTTCGAGTCCGACACGGCTTTCTGGCCGTCGGTGGTGTTGAAGACGATCTGGACCTGGCGGTTGCGGATGGCGTCCTCGATGTGGGGGCGGCCTTCGAGTACCTTGTTGATCTTTTCCGCCGTCACGCCGTTCTCGGCGAGGAAGCGGGCGGTGCCGGAAGTGGCAAGCACCTTGAAGCCCTGCTCGGCGAGGCGTTTTACGGCGGGCAGAATCCCCTTCTTGTCTTCGTCGCGCACCGAGACGAACAGCGTGCCCGCGCGGGGGAGATCAACACCCGCCCCTAGCTGGCTCTTGGCGAAGGCCAGCGCAAAGTCGCGGTCGAGGCCCATGACCTCGCCGGTCGAGCGCATTTCCGGCCCGAGCAGGATGTCGACGCCGGGGAAGCGGGCGAAGGGGAAGACGGCTTCCTTGACCGCGATATGGCCGGGATTGCGCGCGTCGGGCATGGCGCCGTAATGCGCGAAGGCGTTTTCCAGCGTCTCGCCGGCCATGATGCGGGCGGCGATTTTCGCAATGGGGCGGCCGATGGTCTTGGCGACGAAGGGCACGGTGCGCGAGGCGCGGGGATTCACCTCAAGCACATAGACCGTGCCGTCCTGGATGGCGTATTGCACGTTCATCAGGCCGCCGACATTGAGCGCCCGGGCAAGTGCGGCGGTCTGGCGTTCCAGCTCGTCGACGAGTTCCGGCTGCAGCGAATACACCGGCAGCGAGCAGGCGCTGTCGCCCGAATGGATGCCGGCCTCCTCGATGTGCTCCAGGATGCCGGAGACGAAGGTTTCCTTGCCGTCGCAGAGGCAGTCGACATCGACCTCGGTGGCGCCGGTCAGATAAGTGTCGAACAAAAGCGGGTTCTTGCCGAGCAGCGTGTTGATCTGGCCGGTCTTGTCGGCCGGGTATTTCTGCTTAATGTCCTCCGGCACCAGGCCGGGCACGGTGTCGAGCAGATAGGTCTGCAGCATGCCTTCGTTGTAGATGATCTGCATGGCGCGGCCGCCGAGCACATAGGACGGGCGCACCACCAGCGGAAAGCCGAGCTCGGCAGCGACGAGGCGCGCCTGCTCGACCGAATAGGCGATGCCGTTCTTCGGCTGGGTGAGCCCGAGCTTGTGCAACAGCTTCTGGAAACGGTCGCGGTCTTCCGCAAGGTCGATCATGTCGGGTGAAGTGCCGAGGATCGGGATGCCGGCCTTCTCCAGCGCGTCGGCCAATTTCAGCGGCGTCTGGCCGCCGAACTGGACGATGACGCCGACCAGCTCGCCGGAGGCCCGCTCGGCGCGCAGGATCTCCAGCACGTCCTCCGGCGTCAGCGGATCGAAATAGAGCCGGTCGGATGTGTCGTAGTCGGTCGACACGGTCTCCGGGTTGCAGTTGACCATGATCGCCTCGAAGCCGGCGTCGCGCAGCGCAAAGGCGGCATGGCAGCAGCAATAGTCGAACTCGATGCCCTGGCCGATGCGGTTCGGGCCGCCGCCGAGGATGACGACCTTCCTGCGCGACGAGACGCGCGCCTCGTTGGCGAGCTCGCCGGCGAAGGGCGTCTCATAGGTCGAGTACATATAGGCGGTCGGCGAGGCGAACTCGGCGGCGCAGGTGTCGATGCGCTTATAGACCGGATGAACGCCGAGCTTTTGCCTGGTCTTCTGAATGACTTCCGCGTCGGTTCTGGTCAGCGACGCCAGGCGTGCGTCGGAGAAGCCCATCGCCTTCAGCATGCGCAGGTTCGGCGCATCCTGCGGCAGGCCGTGCTCGCGGATGCGCTCTTCCATGGCGATGATGCCGGCGATCTGCTCGAGGAACCACGGGTCGATCTTGCACATGGCGTGCACGTCTTCGAGCGAGGTGCCCATGCGGATCGCCTGCGCCACCATGCGCAGCCGATCGGGGGTCGGCGTGCCGAGCGCGGCGCGGATGGCGTTGCGGTCGTCGACGTGGTCTGCCGAGCCAAGGCCGGGGATCTCGATCTCGTCGAGGCCGGTGAGGCCGGTTTCCAGTCCGCGCAGCGCCTTTTGCAGCGATTCCTGGAAGCTGCGGCCGATGGCCATCACCTCACCCACCGACTTCATGGCGGTGGTCAGCACCGGCTCGGCGCCCGGGAATTTCTCGAAGGCAAAGCGCGGGATCTTGGTCACCACATAGTCGATCGACGGCTCGAACGAGGCCGGCGTCGCACCGCCGGTGATGTCGTTCTCCAGCTCGTCCAGCGTGTAGCCGACGGCGAGCTTTGCCGCGACCTTGGCGATCGGGAAGCCGGTCGCCTTCGAGGCGAGCGCGGACGAGCGCGAGACGCGCGGGTTCATCTCGATGACCACGAGGCGGCCGTCGGCCGGATTGACGGCGAACTGGACGTTGGAGCCGCCCGTCTCGACGCCGATCTCGCGCAGCACCGCGATCGAGGCGTTGCGCATCATCTGATACTCTTTGTCGGTCAAGGTCAGGGCCGGCGCGACGGTGATGCTGTCGCCGGTGTGCACGCCCATCGGGTCGAGGTTCTCGATCGAGCAGATGATGATGCAGTTGTCCGCCTTGTCGCGGACCACTTCCATCTCATACTCCTTCCAGCCGAGCACGCTCTCCTCGATCAGCACCTCCGTGGTGGGCGAGGCGTCGAGGCCGGACTGAACGATGTCGTAGAATTCGGCGCGGTTGTAGGCGATGCCGCCGCCGGTGCCGCCCATGGTGAAGGAGGGGCGGATAATCGCCGGCAGGCCGACATGGTCGAGCGCTTGCGCCGCGATCGCCATGGCGTGGCTGATATAGCGCTGCTTGCGGTCGCCTTCGCCGAGATTCCAGCGCGTCTCCAAAGCATCGAGCGCGGCATCGAGGTTTTCGGGGTTCTCGGCTTTGAGCGCGGCGCGCTCGGCCTCGTGGATCTTGCGGTCGGCGTCCTTGACTTCTGTGGCGTTGGCCAGCATCGAGCGCGGCGTCTCCAGCCCGATCTTGCTCATCGCCTGGCGGAACAGCGCGCGGTCCTCGGCCTTGTCGATGGCATGCGCATCGGCGCCGATCATCTCGACATTGTAGCGGTCGAGCACGCCCATGCGGCGCAGCGACAGCGCGGTGTTGAGCGCCGTCTGGCCGCCCATGGTGGGCAGCAGCGCGTCGGGGCGCTCCTTGGCGATGATCTTCGCCACCACTTCCGGCGTGATCGGATCGATATAGGTGGCGTCGGCCAGCTCCGGATCGGTCATGATCGTGGCCGGGTTGGAGTTGACCAGGATGACGCGGAAACCCTCTTCCTTCAGCGCCTTGCAGGCCTGGGTCCCGGAATAGTCGAACTCGCATGCCTGGCCGATGACGATGGGGCCGGCCCCGATGATCAGGATCGACTTGATGTCGGTGCGTCTTGGCATGGTCTGTGGATTCCGTTCGGCGAGCGGCTTGCACGAAAAACCGGGCGGGGAGGACCCGGCCGGTTGTGCTTGCGATTCTGGTATCAGGCTAGGAGGGCCTTATAGGGAAGAGTTTTGGCGGATGTAACCCCGAAAATGAGGGTTTTGCGGGTTGGCGTGACGGCATTCCTTCGCGCCCCCTCTGCCCTGCCGGGCATCTCCCCCACGAGAGGGGAGATTGGACGTCACGACTACTTTCGCCAATTTTCGACGGTGAAGAAAAAGCGAGGCGCCAAAACAGCCGATCTCCCCCCAAGTGGGGGAGATGTCCGGCAGGACAGAGGGGGGCGCTGTCCCGCCGGCGTCTTCAGCCTATCAATTCCCCAGGGCCAGCTGATCCGTGATCTCAAAGCGCTCCGAAACGCCGATGCGGATCATGTTCAAGCTGCCTTCGCGGGTGAAGCGGAATTCGTCGGAGGAGTCCGAGCCGGCCGGCTTGCCGTCATGGAAGTGGATGATGCGCGTGCCGCCGTCCGGCCAGGTCACGGTCACGAC
>NZ_RZSN01000266.1:0-5306 GCF_003997315.1 Mesorhizobium sp. M1A.F.Ca.IN.020.04.1.1 | reverse complement strand
GCGCAGGGTTGTTTGCATGCGATCCGCCGGTGAAGGCAAAGACACGCATCCCCGCCGCTCGCGCCGCGGCGATGCCGGCCGGGCTGTCCTCGATGACAAGGCATTTGCCCGGATCAGCGCGCATCGCGGCGGCGGCATGGAGAAACAGGTCCGGCGCCGGCTTGCCGCGCTTGACCATGGCGGCGCTGAAGAGGTGCGGCTCCAGCAGGCCCAGCAGGCCGGTGACCTCGAGCGCGTAGCGGATGCGCTCCAGCGTGCCGGAAGAGGCGACGCAATGGGGCAGGCCAAGCTTCGGCAGGATCTCCTTGATGCCGGGGATCGGCTTCAGCTCCTCGCGGAACTTGCGCATCAGCTCGACGCGCATGGCGGTGAGATGCTGGTCGCTGATCTCCAGGCCGAAATCGCTGCCGAGGATCTCGCGCACGCTCTTCATGCTCTTGCCGAGGAAATGCTCGTAGGCGGCGTCCTCCGAAACCGTGCCGCCGGCGAGCTCGATCATGCCCAGCAACGCGGAAACCGAAAGCGCCTCGCTGTCGACCAGCACGCCGTCACAGTCGAAGATGACCAGCTCGGGCGTCATTGCGGCTGCGTCCAAAGAGCTTCAGAGCTTGCCGGCGAGATAGCGCGTCAAGGTTTCGCGCGCGCCGTTCGCCCACAATTCGTTCAGCGCATGGGCGAAAGCTTCGGCAAAGACGGCGGAGCGGCCGACATCGCCATAGATGTCGTCCATCGCCAGCCAGGCCTCGGGCGAATTCTTCGCGGCTTTGGCGGTCGCCTGCATCCGGTCCCAGCTCGGATCGTTCGGCTCGATGACGGCGCCGCTGTCGGTGGTGCCGAAGCAGTAGCGGCACCAGAGCGCGGACTCCAGAGCCAGGCCGGCAACACCTTTCCCGGCCATCAGCCGGTCCGCAGCGGTCGGAATGATGAATTTCGGCTGGCGGTTGGAACCGTCGAGGCAAAGCCTTCGGATGGTGTCGCCGATCTTGGGGTTGGAGAAGCGGCGCTCGATGAGCTGGTAGTAATCCTCGAGCACCGTGTCCGGCACCGGCGGCACGGTCGGGATGATCTCGTCGCGCTCCAGCTTGGCGAGGAAGCCGCGCACCAGCGGCTCCTGCATCGCCTCATGCACGAAATGGATGTCCATCAGGCCTGCCGGATAGGCGATCGCTGCGTGGCCGCCGTTCAAGATGCGGATCTTCATCAGCTCGTAAGGCGAGACATCCTTGACGAACTGGACGCCGGCCCGTTCCAGCGGCGGCCGGCCGGCGGTGAAACGATCTTCCAGCACCCATTGTTTGAACGGTTCGCAGAAGACCGGCCAGTTGTCCTCCAGCCCGAAATCATTGGCCAGAATGCTGCGCTCGCGGTCGGTAGTGGCCGGCGTGATGCGGTCGACCATGCCGTTCGGGAAAGCGACGTTGTCCCTCACCCAGTTGGCCAGACCCTCGTCGATCAGCCGGGCAAGGCCGATGACGCCGTCGGAGGTGACGTGGCCATTGTGGGGGATGTTGTCGCAGGACATGACCGTGAACGGCACGATACCGTCGGCGCGGCGGCGCACCAGTCCGGCAAGAATGATGCCGAAGACCGTCTTCGGTGCCGCACCGGGCTGGGCATCGGCGACAATGTCGGGATGGGCCGGATTGAACTTTCCGGAGGCCGGATCGATGAAATAGCCGCCCTCGGTGATGGTCAGCGACACAATCTTGATCGCAGGGTCGGCGAGCTGCTCGACGATCGCCTCAGCATCGCCCGGCATCAGGAAATCGACCATGGCGCCGGTGACGCGGGCGCTCATATGGCCCTGGTCCTGCTCGACCACGGTGGTCAGCCAGTCCTGCTCCTGCAGCCTGGCGCGGCCGGCCTTCTCGCCCTCGAACACGCCGGCGCCGATCAGCGCCCAGTCATGGCCGAGGCCGGAATTGAACAGGTCGTCGAGATAGACAGCCTGGTGCGAGCGGTGGAAGTTGCCGACGCCGAAATGCACAATGCCGGCCTTCAGCGCGGCGCGATCGTATTTCGGACCGGAAACCTTCGACGGAAGCTTTGCGAGGTTCGAGGAAGAGAGTTTCACGGTCATCTTACTTACCCTTTGGCCGAGTGCAGCAATCCAACCCCCAAGTCACCCGCTTGGGGCGAGCGGTGAGGGGCAGCATCCGTTTGCCGGTATGCGCCCCTCACCTGCCCCGCGACGCGTCCTCCCCGGAGGAAGAGAGGCGCGCTTCCCCCTCAACTCATCCATTGACCGCCATCGACGTTGTAGGTCTGGGCGACAATGTATTCGGCCTCGTCACTGGCGAGGAAAACCGCCATGCCAGTCAGATCTTCGGCTCGACCCATGCGGCCATAGGGCACGCTTTCGCCGACGAGCCTCTTCTTCTCGCCCTTCGGCCGGTTCTCATATTTGGCGAACAGCGAATCGACGTGATCCCAATGCTCGCCGTCGACGACGCCCGGTGCGATGGCGTTGACGTTGATGCGGTGCTTGATCAGGTCGAGTCCGGCCGACTGGGTAAGCGAGATGACGGCGGCCTTGGTGGCGCAATAGACCGCGACCAGCGGCTCGCCGCGGCGCCCGGCTTGGCTCGCCATGTTGATGATCTTGCCGCCCCGGCCAGCAGCGATCATCGAGCGGGCCGCCGCCTGCAGCATGAACAGCGTGCCGGCGACATTGACGGAGACGAGCTTGTCGTAGCTCGCGCGGCTGATCTCGACGATGGGCGCAAGGTCGAACAAGGCGGCATTGTTGATCAGGATGTCGAGGCCGCCGGCGTTCGCTTCGACGGCTTTCACGCCGGCCTCGATCGAGGACTGGTCGGTGACGTCGAGCCGGATCGCGTAAGCGGCAGAGCCGATATCCTTTGCCGTCGCTTCCGCCGCTTCGAGATTGATGTCGGCAATCGCCACCCTGGCGCCTTCGCGAACATAGGCTTCGGCGAAGGCCCTGCCGATGCCGCGCGCCGATCCGGTGATCAGCGCCGATTTGCCTTTGAGCCTCACTGCGCCAGCGCCTTGCCGTCGGCGCCGAAGCGATGGAGCTTGGCCTTGTCGGGCGTCAGGTAGACGGTGTCGCCGTGCTTGACGGCAACCTCGCCGTCGGCGCGCACATTGATCGTGCCGATGCCATCGGTCTGGACATGCAGGAAGGTGTCGGAGCCGAGATGCTCGGCAACGCCGACCGTCGCCTTCCAGTCGCCGGCCGTGGTCGAGATGTTGATGTGCTCGGGCCGGATGCCGATGGTCTTGGCGCCATATTTGTCGGCCGGCGCGCCTTCGATCAAGTTCATCTTCGGCGAGCCGATGAAGCCGGCGACGAACAGGTTCTTCGGCGTTTTGTAGAGTTCCATCGGCGAGCCGACCTGCTCGATGTTGCCGGCATTGAGCACGACGATCTTGTCGGCCATGGTCATGGCCTCGACCTGGTCGTGGGTGACATAGATCATCGTCGTCTTCAGCTGATGATGCAGTTCGCTGATCTCCAGCCGCATGGTGCCGCGAAGGGCTGCGTCGAGGTTGGACAGCGGCTCGTCGAACAGGAAGGCCGAAGGCTGGCGCACGATGGCGCGGCCGATGGCGACACGCTGGCGCTGGCCGCCGGAGAGCTGGCCGGGGCGCCGCTCGAGATAGTTGGTGAGGTTCAAGACGCGCGCCGCGTCCTTGACCTTCTTGTCGATGGTCGCCTGGTCCTCGCCGGCCATCTTCAGCGGGAAGGCGATGTTCTTGGCGACCGTCATATGCGGGTAGAGCGCGTAGGATTGGAAGACCATGGCTAGCTTGCGCTTGGCCGGCGCCTCGCGGGTGACGTCGCGGCCATCGATGCTGATGGTGCCGCCGCTGGTGTCCTCCAGCCCGGCGATCAGCCTGAGCAGCGTTGACTTGCCGCAACCCGAGGGGCCGACGAACACGACGAACTCGCCGTCCTCGATGGCGAGGTCGATGTTCGGAATGATCGTCGTCGACCCGAAGGACTTGGAGACGTTCTTGAGCGTGATGTTTCCCATGGTTTCCTCCCCGGATTTCGCCCGCCGCTTACGGTTTACTTCACGGCGCCAAAGGTCAGGCCGCGCACCAGCTGCTTCTGGCTGAACCAGCCCATGATCAGAATCGGCGCGATCGCCAATGTCGAGGCGGCCGAGAGCTTGGCCCAGAACAGGCCCTGCGGACTGGAGAAGGAGCTGATGAAGGCGGTGAGCGGTGCGGCCTCGGTGGTGGTCAGGCGGATCGTCCAGAACGCCTCGTTCCAGGCCAGGATGATGTTCAAGAGCATGGTCGAGGCAATGCCGGGAACGGCCATGGGCGTCAGCACATAGATGATCTCGTTCCACAGCGAGGCGCCGTCCATGCGCGCCGCTTCGAGGATCTCGCCCGGGATCTCGCGGAAATAGGTGTAGAGCATCCAGACCACGATCGGCAGGTTGATCAGCATCAGCATGATGGTGAGGCCGATGCGGCTGTCGAGCAGGCCGGTGTCGCGGAAGATCAGATAGATCGGGAACAGCACGGCGACGGCCGGCATCATCTTGGTGGAGAGCATCCACATCAGGATGTCCTTGGTCCGCTTGGTCGGCGAGAAGGCCATCGACCAGGCCGCCGGCACGGCGACGATGAGCGCAAGGACGGTCGAGCCGACCGACAGGATCACCGAATTGAGGAAGAACTTGAAATAGCCGCTCTGCGCCTGCACCTCGGAGTAGCTTTCGGTGGTGCCCGACGGGATCAGGGCGAAGCCCTGGATCGCCTCCTGCTCCGACTTGAAGGATGTGATGATCGTATAAAGGATCGGGAAGAAGATCAGCAGGGCGACGACCCAGGCCGCGACTGTTGCGATCGTCTTGTGCTGGGTGGTGACTGCGCGTGCCATGTCAGGTCCTCCCGTATCGGCGATGTTGGCGGCAGGGTCGACCCCCACTCCGGTTTGCTGCGCAAACCACCTCTCCCCCGATCGACGGGGTAGAGGAAGCGCGGGGCTTCGATGCAGGCGTTTCCTCTCCCCCGGGCAGGGGGAGAGGTGTCCCGCGCAGCGGGACGGAGTGGGGGTGGTTCAGCGCAAGTGGCATCGTCTTGCCCCTACTTGTCCAGGTTCCTGCCGACCGCGCGCATGACGAAGAAGGCGACGATGTTGGCGAGAATGACCGCGATGACGCCGCCTGCCGACGCCTGGCCGATTTTGAATTCCAAGAGCGCCTTCTGGTAGACGAGGAACGGCAGGTTGGTGGAGGCGTAGCCGGGACCGCCATTGGTGGTGACCAGGATCTCGGCATAGACCGAGAGCAGGAAGATGGTCTGGATCAGGATGACGACGGTGA
>NZ_RZSN01000265.1:0-5381 GCF_003997315.1 Mesorhizobium sp. M1A.F.Ca.IN.020.04.1.1 | reverse complement strand
CATCCGGCCGCTCGCGGCGCAGCACCCGGCCGACGCCGGCCACGGTCCCGCCGGTGCCGTAGCCGGTGACCAGCACGTCGAGGCGCGACCCTGCGAAATCGTTGATGATCTCGCGCGCCGTGGTCGCCTCGTGGATGGCGGCATTGGCTTCCGTCTCGAACTGGCGCGCCAGGAACCAGCCGTTCGCGTCGGCGAGTTCCACCGCCTTCTTGTACATCCCGAAACCCTTCTGGGCGCGCGGCGTCAGCACCACCTTGGCGCCAAGCATGCGCATCAGCTTGCGGCGCTCGATCGAGAAGCTGTCGGCCATCGTCACCACCAGCGGGTAGCCCTTCTGCGCGCAGACCATGGCAAGGCCGATACCGGTGTTGCCGCTGGTCGCCTCGACGACGGTCTGGCCCGGCTTCAGCTTGCCGCTACGCTCGCCTTCCTCGATGATGTTGAGCGCCAGCCGATCCTTCACCGAGGCCGCCGGATTGAAGAACTCGGCCTTCACATAGATGGTCGCGTGGCCGGGGCCGAGATTGTTGATACGGATGACCGGCGTGTCGCCGACGGTGTCGAGAATGCTGTCGAACAGCCGGCCGCGACCGGCAGTGGTCCTGATTTTCAACTTCTGCAACATGGGCTTTTCTCCTCGCGATCTCACGCGCCGGTTACAGACCGGCGGCTTGGGCGGCGCGGTTTCGACACCTTGCCGCGTTAGGTTGCTTGACCTGCCGCGAATGCGGCAACGGCGGCATTCCGGCATGGAATTGGGCTGCCGGATGCTTCCTGTCGTCTTTGGTGATAGAACATGGACCAACTGGTGAGCGTTGGAGAAAGCGTGGGAACATACGTGGAATCCAGCCGATCGAGCCCGAACGACACTGCCGCCGGCCTGTCCTTGCGACTGCTTGGGCAACTGACGATCGCGCGTGGCGGCGAGCCGGTTAAATTGCCTTCTTCGCGCAAGTTGCGCGCGCTGCTGGCCTATCTGGCGCTCGCGCCACATCCCGTCAGCCGCAGCCGGCTTTGCGAGCTTCTGTGGGACGTGCCGAACGATCCGCGCGGCGAGCTTCGCTGGTGCCTGAGCAAGCTTCGCGGCGCGCTTAACCAACCGGGCCGGCAGAGGGTCGAGACCGAGGGCGACACCGTGGCGCTTCGTCTTGCCGATACGAACGTCGATGCCGTCGAAGCCGCCGCAGCGGTCGCCGAAGGGATCGAGACGCTCAGCCTCGGGCGTCTTCGGGCGCTTGCGCAGCTCTTCGCCGGCGATTTCCTTGACGGGCTGGAGCTCGATCGGAGCCCCCATTTCACCAGCTGGCTGACCGCGCAACGCCGCCGTTTCAGCTCGTGCCACGTCGCCGTTCTGGAGCACATCATCGGCCTGCTCCCCCAGGGAGCCGATGAAGCGGGCGCCTATCTGGACAGATGGCTGGAACTCGCGCCCTTCGATGGCCGCGCCCATGTGGCGCTTCTGGAAAACCTTGCGCGGCGGGGACAGATCGGCGCCGGTGAGGAGCATATCGCGACCGCGGCGGAACTCTTCCGCTCCGAGGAGCTGGATGTCGCTCCCTTGCGGGAAGCATGGCATGAGATCAAGGCACGCCATTCCAGCGCAACGCCATGCGCGCGATCCGGGCTAGCTCTTCCGGCCCCGCAAGCACCGATCGTTGCCGTCGAATCCGAACCCGCATCGGTGCGCCGGGCCTCGTTGGCGGTGATGCCGTTCGCGGAAAGCGCCGTCAATTTCCGTGGCGGGCTTGCCGATGGCTTGACCCACGACATCATAACGCGGCTCGCCAAGCTTCGCGATTTCTTCGTCATTGCCCGCGGATCGGTTTTCGCGCTGGCCGAGAAGGACATCGCGCCGGAGGACGCCGGGCGCCGGCTGAATGTCGACTATGTGGCGACAGGCTCGGTCCGCAGCCTTTCGGGCAGGGTGATCGTCTCGGTCGAGCTCGTCGAGGTCCGCACCGCGAGGATTGTGTGGGCCGAGACCTTCGAGCACAGGCCGGACGAGATCTTCACGGTGATAGACGACATCGGCAACAGCATCGTCTCTTCGATCGCCGCCGAGATCGCGACCGTCGAGCGAAACCGGGCAATGCTTAAGGCGCCGAATTCGCTGAATGCGTGGGAAGCCTATCATCGCGGGCTCTGGCACATGTACCGCTTCACCCGCCAGGAAAACGAACTGGCGCAGCAGTTCTTCAATGACGCCCTGAAGCTCGACCCGACCTTCGCCCGAGCCTATGCAGGCCTCTCCTTCACGCATTGGCAGAATGCCTTTCAGCGTTGGGGCGATCGCGACCGTGAGGCGTCGCTGGCTTTCGCAACTGCCGGTCACAGCCTCCTGGTCGATGACCGCAATCCGGCCGCGCACTGGGCGATGGGCCGCGCCTTGTGGCTGCGCGGCGAGCAGGACGGCTCGCTGCTCGAGTTGGCAAAGGCCGTCGACCTCAGCCCGAACTTCGCGCTCGGCCACTATGCCCTGTCCTTTGTCCATTCGCAGTCGGGCGATCCGCAATCGGCGATCGGCTCCTCCGATCACTCGCGCCATCTCAGCCCCTTTGACCCATTGCTGTTCGGCATGATGGGCGCGCGGGCCATGGCCCATGCGCGGCTGGGCGAATACGATGAAGCCGCCGAATGGGCGCTGAAAGCTGCGGCCAGGCCCAACGCGCATGTCATCATCCTGGCGATCGCCGCGCATTGCCTGGCGCTGGCCGGCCGCCAGAACGAGGCACGAAACTTCGCCGCCGCGATCCGCACCACGTGGCCCGACTATCGGGCGGACGATTTCATCGCCACCTTCCGCTTCGACCGGGACGGCGAAGCCCTGTTCCGCAGAGGCGCGAAGCTGATCGGATTGAATTGATTTTCTGGCACATCCAAAGGCGTGTTGCGATTGAGGTCAGGCCGAGCCGAGAATGGCGGGTTCCGAGAGCCGGAGCGGAGCGTACTTGAAGTCCATGAGCACCAGCAAACGCGCGTTTGCAGGTCGGCATCACCTGAATATCAACAGGTCTCAGTGCATCAGCGGACCGCTGGCCTTGCGCCACGCATCGATGCCGCCCTGGATGTGGCGGGCGCTCGATATTCCGCGATCCTGCGCCGCCTGCACGGCCATCGCCGAGCGCTCGCCGAAGGCGCAATAGAACAGGATCTGCTTGGCTGTCGATTTCGCCAGCTCGTGCAGCATGCCGCCGGCGGCGATATTCTCCTGCAGCCGCGCATAGGGCAGATGGATCGCGCCGGGGATGACGCCGTGGCGATCCCGTTCGGATTGCTCGCGCAGATCGATCAGCGCCACGTCGGGCCGACCGACCAGCGCCAGCGCCTGTTCGGCGGTCACTGCCCAGCCGCGGCTGGCGACGTCGTCCTGATGCAGCCCCACCCGCATGTTGGCCGGCACGGCCACATCCATCATCTTCGGATTGGACAGCTTCAGGTTGTTCATGATATTCACGTACTCGTCCACCGACTTCACCTGCAGGCGCGGATTGAAGGCCTTTTCCTCGCCGATCGTCGACACGGTCTCGCCCTTGTAGTCGTGTGCCGGAAAGATCAGCGTCTCGTCGGGAAGCTTGAGCAGGCGGCCGAAGATCGAGTCATATTGCTGGCGCGGATCGCCGTTCTGGAAGTCGGTGCGGCCGGTGCCGCGAATGAGCAGCGTGTCGCCGGTGAAGACGCGGTCCGGCAGGACGAAGCTGTAGGAATCGTCGGTGTGGCCGGGCGTATAGACGACGTCCAGCGCCAGTCCCTCGATGGCAAGCTTGTCGCCGTCGGCAAGCCGCATCGACACAACGTCGGCCATGGTCTGCTCACCCATCACGGTGACGCAATGCGTCATGTCGCGTAGCGCGCCGAGCCCGGTGATGTGGTCGGCATGAAGATGTGTGTCGACCGCTTTGACCAATCTGAGGTCGAGCTCGTTGACCAGCTGCAGGTAGCGTTCGACCTTCTCCAGCACCGGATCGATGATCAGCGCCTCGCCGCCGCGGCGGCTGGCGAGAAGATAGGAATAAGTGCCCGAAACGGAATCGAAAAGCTGACGGAAGATCATTTTATCGCCCCATGCGCGAGCGGCCCAACCCCGGCTGCCGACCAAGTCTAGAACAAGCATGAGGTGCCCGCCAGCGAACACTTCATGCTGATCTAAGGGCCGAGCTCCTACCGCCTGAGCACCGCGCTCAGCACGTCGCGGATGCCGATCGCGCCGACGAAGCGCGAGCCTTCGTCGAACAGCGCCACCGGTGCCGTCTGCGAGCGATGCATGGCGAGCATCACCGTCTTCAGCGACGTGCCGGGATTGGCCCAGAACACCTGCGCACCCTCCTCCGGCTGCCTCTCGACCTCGGCGCAGGATACCCACACCGCCGGCTTGCCGTCACGTTCGGCCGCGGCCACCAGGCCGTGCTCGTCGATCTTGAAGCGCGTCGTCTTGCGCCGGTCGAGCCAGACCCAGCCATTCTCGCCCTGCTCGAGATCGCGGCGGTCGCGCATCACGTTCCAGGCAGTGAGCACCGAGAGCGGATTCACATTGGCGATGAAGTCGCGGACATAGTCGTTGGCCGGCCTGAGCACGATGTCTTCCGGCGCGCCGGTCTGGACGATGCGCCCGCCTTCCATGATGGTGATGTGGCTGCCGATCTTCAGCGCCTCCTCGAGGTCGTGGCTGACGAAGATGATGGTCTTCTTCAGCGCCGCCTGGAGCTGCAGGAGCTCGTCCTGCAGCTTGGTGCGGATCAGCGGATCGAGGGCAGAGAACGGCTCGTCCATCAACAGGATCGGCGCCTCGGTGGCGAAGGCGCGGGCGAGGCCGACGCGCTGCTGCATGCCGCCCGAAAGTTCATGCGCGTATTTCTTCGACCACTGGTCGAGATGGACCAGCTGGAGCTGCTTCTGCACCCGTGCCCTGCGCTCGGCCTCCGGCACGCCGGCGAGCTCCAGGCCGAAGCCGACATTCTCCTCGACCGTTCGCCACGGTAGCAGGCCGAACTGTTGGAACACCATCGCCACCTGCTTCTGCCGCAGGCGTCTCAGCGTCGGCTCATCGCAGGTGACCACGTCGACCGTGCGGTCGCCGTCATTGACCAGCACCTGGCCTCGCGACACCACGTTCAACCGGTTGACGGCTCTCAGCAGCGTCGACTTGCCGGAGCCGGAAAGCCCCATCAGCACCGAGATCTCGCCCTCATGCACGGTGAGGTTGGCGCCGGCGCAGCCCAGCACGTTGCCGGTCTTTTCGAGGATTTCGGCGCGGGTTGCGCCCTGGTCGATCAGCGCGAGGGATTGCGCCTGGTCGGCACCGAAGACGATATCGACATTCTTGAAATCGACGGCGACGGTCATTTCTTGCCTCCAACGCCGATGCGGGTCATGCGATCGAGCAC
>NZ_RZSN01000264.1:0-5382 GCF_003997315.1 Mesorhizobium sp. M1A.F.Ca.IN.020.04.1.1 | reverse complement strand
GTCCAATGCCAGGACCCGCAGGGCGCGCATTTCGCGCTGCTGGCGCCTGGGCGGTAGAAACTGCCGCCCCCTTGTGGGGCAGATGTCCGGTCCATCCTCCGCAGCCGCGGCGCAGCTGCGCGGAGGTCGGGCCGGGCAGAGGGGAGCGCTGGCCCGGCGCCGGCGTCGCCCTCTTGGGCATCACTCCGGCGTCAGCACCGCCACTTTGAGATCGGCCTTCTTGGCGCCGCTGAGCTGCACGGTGGCCGGACCGGCGGACAGCTTGAAGCGCACGCTCTTGCGAATGCCCGGGCAGGTCTTTGCGCGGCTGAAGCCCGCCGACTTCACGGCGCGGCCGTCTTGGACGACATCGATCCAGACCTCATCGGACAGGCTGAACTGGAGCTCACCTTCAGCCGGTACGGTCACGCTTGCCATCGCGCCGAACGTGCCGGCTGCCGGTGCACGTCCAGGCGGAACTTCAAACCCGATCGTGTCGACCGCTGCAAGTGAGAAATCCGCCGCTTGCCCGACTGTCAGGGCCGCGCCGGACTGGGCGGCGGACGCTGACGGAAACAGGGCCTGCTCGCGTGTCACCGGCCATTTGAAGGCATCACAACCAGCATCGGCAGCTATGGCGAAGCTCGTGCCTGCAAGGAATGCGAAGAGGCTGATGGCGAATTTTTTCATGGCGATGGATTCCCGGATGATTTGGTGTATCCGCGCATCAATACAACTTATGAGAGACAATTGCAACCACGGCGAGAATAAGCCGGAAGAGGTGAACTCATGCCCACTCACCGATTGTTGATGGCAGGGCATGGGAAGTGAATGGTCCGCTTCCGGGCGATAATTTATGGCGGGTCCGGAAGGGCAAGATGGAGTTTAGATGAAGCTTTTTGAAGGTCTCTCCCGCTATCAGCCGCAGGCGCTGGGCGTGCTTCGCATCATGACGGCGCTGCAGTTCACCGAGCACGGCACCCAGAAGCTGTTCAATTTCCCCGCCGGCGCCCATGCCGGGGCGCTGACGGGGCTCGCGCTGACGTCCGCAATCCTTGAATTCGCCGGCGGCATCCTGCTGGCGCTGGGGCTGTTGACCCGACCCGTGGCGTTCCTGCTCTGCGGCGAAATGGCCATCGCCTATTTCATGGCGCATTTCCCGCGCGACTTCTTCCCCGTTAACAATGGCGGCGACGCTGCGATCTCGTTCTGCTTCATTTTCCTCTATCTGGTCTTTGCCGGTCCCGGCGCTTTCGCGCTCGACAACCGCCGCAGCGCCTGATGCCCTGTGCGGACGCGCGCCTGTTTTTCAGGCGCGCATCCGCTCGAAATTGGCATCGAACAGCGGCGTTGCCTGAATGCGCGCGGCGTGGCGCTTGCCGAGGATCTCGATCTCGAAGCCGTCGGGCCTGTCGGCGATCTCCTTCGGCACGTAGCCCATGGCGATGGACTTTTTTGCATTGTGCGCATAGCCGCCGGACGTCACCCAGCCGCGCACGACGCCGTCGTGCCAGATCGCCTCGTCGCCGATGACGTCGGCATCAGTGGCCTCGACGATGAAGGCGCGCAGCCGGAGCTTGCCGCCCTGCTTGCGCTCGGCAATGGCGGCTTCCTTGCCGATGAACCCGGCCTCCTTGCCGTAGGCGACGAAACGGTCGAGCCCGGCCTCGAGCGGTCCGTAGATCGGCCGGTATTCGCGCGCCCATGAACCGTAATTCTTTTCGAGCCTGAGCGCATTGAGCGCGCGCGACCCGAACAGGCCGATGCCGAATTCCTCGCCGGCCCTGATCAGCGCCTGGTAAGCGGCGCGCTGATACTCCGGCGCCATCCAGATCTCGTAGCCGAGATCGCCGGTGTAGCTGACGCGGCCGACAAGACACGGCGCCATGCCGATATCGATCGTGGCGACGGCCATGAATGGGAACGCCGGGTTTGAGACGTCGGCGCGGGTGACTTTGGCCAGCACCGCCCTCGCCTTCGGACCGGCGATGGCTAGGCCGGTGAGCTTCTGCCCCAGCGATTTTATCTGCACCGAGCCGTCCTTCGGCAGATGCGCCTCGAACCAGCGCATATGGTACTGCTCGGCGACGCCGGAGCCGGCGACGAACCAGTCGCCCTCGCCGACATTGGCGAGCGTGAGATCGCCGATCAGCTTGCCGTCTCCCTTCAGCATCGGCGCCAGCGTCATGCGGCCGGGCTTGGGCAGCCTGCAGGCAAGCAGACGGTCGAGCCAGGCTGCCGCCCCCTCGCCCGTCACCTTGTACTTGGCAAAGCTCGATATCTCCGAGAGGCCGACGCCGTTGCGGACGGCGGCCACTTCGCTGCCGACATGGTCGAAATCGGTCGACCGCCGCCAGGAGAACTCGTCCTTGACGCCTTCTGGCGCATACCAGAGCGGCACTTCCAGCCCAAAGGCGACGCCCCATTGCGCGCCTTTGGTCGACAATGTGTCGTAAAGGGGCGTTGTCTTCAGCGGCCGTCCGGCCGGCAGTTCCTCGTTCGGGAAGCGGATCGAGAAGCGGCGCGAGTAATTCTCGCGCACCTTGGCGTTGGTGTAGGTCATCGTCGCCCAGTCGCCGTAGCGCGCCACGTCCATCGCCCAGATATCGGCGCCGGGATCACCCTCGATCATCCAGTTTGAGAGCGCCAGGCCAACACCGCCGCCTTGAGAAAAACCCGCCATGACGCCGCAGGCGACCCAGAAGCCCGGCAGACCGCGCACCGGACCGACCAGCGGATTGCCATCCGGCGCAAAGGTGAAGGGGCCATTGATGATCTGCTTGATCCCGGTTTTCTGAAAGGCCGGGAAGTGACGGAAGCCGATTTCGAGCGAGGGCGCGATACGGTCGATATCCGGCTCCAAGAGCTCATGGCCGAAATTCCAGGGTGTGGAGAATTCGGACCAGACCTTGTTGGCTTTCTCGTAGGTGCCCATCAGCATGCCGCCGCGCTCCTGGCGCAGATAGAGCTCGCCGTCGAAGTCGACCGCATGGATGATTTCCGTGCCGGTCTTCTTGTTCCAGTCGGCGACCTCCGGCATGTCCTCGGTGATCAGGTACATGTGCTCCATGGCGAGCACCGGCAGTTCGAGCCCGACCATGCGGCCGACCTCGCGCGCCCAAAGACCGCCGGCGTTGACGACATGCTCGGTGATCACATCGCCCTTGTTGGTGATGACGCGCCAAAGCCCGTCGGGCCGGCGCACGATGTCCTCGACCTTGGTGAAGCGCTCCACTTCCGCGCCCAGCTTCCGCGCCGCCTTGGCGTAAGCGTGGGTGACGCCGGAGGGATCGAGATGGCCGTGCTCCTTGTTGCGCACGGCGCCGACGAATTGCTTCGGATCGATGAGCGGCATCAACTCGGCCGCTTCCTTCGCCGAGATCACCTCGAGGTCGATGCCGAGATAGCGGCCCTTGGAGACGACCCCGCGCAGCCAGTCGAGCCGCGCCTCGGTTGCTGCCAAGAGCACGCCGCCGGTCAGATGCACCCCCGTCGCCTGGGCGGAAAGCTCCTCGATCTCCTTGTAGAGCGAGATCGTGTATTTCTGCAGCTTGGCGACGTTGGGATCGCCGTTGATGGTGTGCATGCCGCCGGCCGCATGCCAGGTCGAGCCCGAGGTCAGCTCATCGCGCTCCAGAAGCACCACGTCCGTCCAGCCGTGGCGGGCAAGATGGAACAGCACGGAACATCCTACAACACCGCCGCCGATGACCACGACCTTTGCATGCGACTTCATAGGTTCTTCTCGTTACTTCGGGGAATTGGATGATTGAGTGGATTCAGGATGAGAGGCATGTCTCTCCTCAAACGTCGGCGCTGCCCCTCACCCTTGCCCTTTCCCCGTGAAAAACGGGGAGAGGGGTCGCCAGCGCTGTAGCGCTTCCCTTCTCCCCGTCCTTCACGGGGAGAAGGTGCCGGAAGGCGGATGAGGGGCAGCGCCAGCGTTCCAAAACCGTCACGGCTCGCCCTGCCCGATCGCTTCCTTGCGGCGCGCCATATAGGCTTCAAGCGCCTCGCGCAGGGCTGGGTCCATTGCGGGCTGAACGTAGTCTTCCAGCGCCTTCTTCCAGAGCCGGGTCGCGCGCGCCGTGGCATCGAGCGCGCCGGCCTCCTGCCAGGCCTCGTAGTTCTGCCAGTTGGAGAGCATCGGCTGATAGAAGGCGGTGGCATAGCGTTCAAGCGTATGCGGCTCGCCGAAGAAGTGGCCGCCGGTGGGCACGGCGCCCAATGCGTCGACCGCCAATTCGCCTTCGTCGACCACGATCGGTCGCAGGAATTCCATCATGTGCTGCATCATCTCGACATCGATGATGAGTTTTTCGAATGAGGCCGTCAGTCCGCCCTCCTGCCAGCCGGCGGCATGATAGACGAGGTTGCCGTGGCCAAGCACGGCACCCCACAGCGCCATCAGCGTCTCATAGGCGCCTTGCGCATCGGCGGCATTGGACGCCGAGCCCGGCGTCGTGCGGTACGGCAGATTGTAGCGCCGCGCCAATTGCCCGGAGGCGATGTTGGCCTTGGTGTTCTCCGGCGTGCCGAAGGCCGGCGCGCCGGACTTCATGTCGACATTGGAAGTGAAGGCGCCATACATCACCGGCGCGCCGGGCCGCACCAACTGGGTCAGCACGATGCCGAACAGTGCCTCGGCATTTTGCTGCGCCAGCGCGCCGGCAAGCGTCACCGGGCTCATCGCGCCCATCAGCGTGAACGGCGTCACCGCCACCGACTGGCCGAACTCGGCCATGGTCATCAGCCCTTCGGCCATCATCTCGTCGAAGCGGCGCGGCGAGTTGACGGAAATGATGGTGGTGACGCCGGGATCCCGGCCGATCTGGTCGAGAGTCAAGCCACGCGCGATCGCCATCATCTCGATGCCGTCCAGCGCCCTGCCCCGGCCGATCGCCGAGACATGGAAGCATTTGTCGGTCAGCGTCAGATTGGCGAAGTAGGTGTCGAGGTGCCGCGAATTCGCCGGCAGCTCGATCGGCGCGCAGACCTGGTTCCCCAGCATATGGATGCAGTTGAAATGCTGCGCCAGCCGGACGAGATCGCAATAGTCGGCGAGATTGCCGGCGCGGCGGCCGCGCTCCATGTCGTGCACATTGGGCGGCCCGGCCACCAGCGTGAAGTTGATCGTGTTGCCGCCGAGATAAACGGCGTGAGCCGGGTTGCGTGGCGTAAGTGTGTAGCCGGCCTGTGTCGTCTTCAGCGCTTCGTCGACCATGCCCCGATCGAGGCGCACATTCATCGAGCTGTGATCGACCTTGGCGCCGGCGCGTTCGAACAGCGCGAGCGCTCGCGGGCTCATCACCTCGATGCCGAAACTTTCGAGAATATGCATCGAGGCCTGGTGAATGGACTCGATCTGGTCGGCCGAAAGCACCGCCATGGGCGGGTAAGGGT
>NZ_RZSN01000263.1:0-5403 GCF_003997315.1 Mesorhizobium sp. M1A.F.Ca.IN.020.04.1.1 | reverse complement strand
TAATTACACTCGGCGACTTGGCGGCCCTAATTTGCTGCGCAGGGCCGGGAACCGCCGGCGATGCCTCCCATCGCGACGCGACGGAACCGGACGGCCCACTAGCTCGGAAGCAGAGCGGGATGGCCGCTCCTTCCCCAGCAGGAGGACGCGCCGTCATGCGCGCTTTAACATCTCTCAAGACTGCAACTCTCGCCGCGGTTCTGATCGCCGCTCCGCTCGCCGGCGCCTACGCCGCCGGACATCACAAGGGCGCTCTCGACGCAACCGATCCAACCGACTTCACCGGACCGCGGGTGACCAGCCTGATCGAGCAGGTCCAGGGTGTGGATCAGGGCATCGCCGACGCGCGGCAAGCAAACGACATCTCGGCCTCGGAAGCGCAGCAACTGCATATGCGCGCCGCGCACATCAGCCAGGTGGCCGAGCACGTAGCCGCTTCGGATCACGGCAGGATTCCGGCTGCGCAATATCACGATCTGCTGCGCCGTCTCGACAATGTCGACCAGAAGCTGAGAACCGATACCGGCAGCGGCTTCCTGATGGGCGACGGCGCCGACGGCGGTCACTATCCGAACGGCTGAGCGGTTTCGGTCCGCGACTGCCGTTTCGAGACCAGGAAGGGACGATCTGGCGCCCGAGGGACCTGGCCCGAGGGCGTCCTTTTTTCAGTCACCGGCCGAGCCAAAGCGCGATAATGGCAAGCACCGCAGGCAGCGTCTGGACGAACAGGATCTTGCGGCCGACGGTCGCCCCGCCATAGAGGCCGGCGACGGCAACGCAAAGCAGGAAGAACATCTTGATCTGGAACCCGCCGGTGCCGAGATAGAGCCCCCAGATCAGGCCTGTAGCAAGAAAGCCGTTATAGAGCCCCTGGTTGGCGGCGAGCACTTTCGAGGCGCTGGCGAAGTCCGGCTTGAGGTTGAACGCCTTGTGGCCGCGCGGCGTGTCCCACAGCACCATCTCCAGATAGACGATGTAGCAGTGGATCAGCGCCACCAGCCCGGTCAGGATATTGCCGATCATTGTCCCCTCCGCTCGTTGGCCCCAACTTTTGATCACGCAGCGCTGTTGCAAGGCAAGATGGGCTGATCCGGAACGGGCGGATCAGGGTTGCCAAGCTGCGCGCCTTGGTATCTTTTCGCGCCAACCCCTTTGCAGCCGGAAACCATCCATGTCCTTCCAAAAACTCGATCTACTCGGCCATAGGCTCGAAGCGCTGGAACATGCGCTGGCCATCCTCGGCGCCGATGAGGCGACCCACATGGCGGTTGGCGGCGGCGAGAAGCGCGCCGAGGCGATGTCGGCCTTGGCCGGCATGCTGCACGCCCAGGCTACCGCGCCGGAGATCGGCGACTGGATCGCCGCCGCCGAAGCCGAACCGCTGAACGACGAGCAGCAGGCTGCGGTGAGGGAACTGCGCCGGCAATATACCAATCTCACCTGCCTGCCGGTCGAATTTGTCGAGCGCCAGACGACGGCGCGCATGCGCTCCGAGCAGCTCTGGCGCGACCTGCGCGCCAAGAATGATTGGGCGGGCTTCCTGCCGGCACTGGAAGGCGTCGTGGCGCTGGTCCGAGAAGAAGCGGCGCTGCGCGCCGAGGCGCTCGGCCTCGCCCCCTATGACGCGCTGATGGAGCAGTACGATCCCGGCAACCGCGCCGCCGACATCACGCCGGTGTTCGTCGAGCTGAAGGCTTTCCTCAAGGATTTCCTGCCGCATGCGCTGGCCGTGCAGGATGCGCGGCTGGCGAAGCATGCGCTCAAGCCGCTCTCCGGCAGCTACGCCGTCGAGAAGCAGCGCGAGCTTGGTCTTGCCATGATGGCGGCGGTCGGCTTCGACCTCACGCATGGCTCGCTGGCGGTGTCGCACCATCCCTTCTGCGGCGGCGTGCCGACCGATGTGCGCATCACCACCCGCTACAAGACTTCCGATTTCCTGTCGGCGCTGATGGGGGTGCTGCACGAGACCGGCCACGCGCTTTACGAACAGAATCTGCCGAAAGCCTGGTCGCACTGGCCGCTCGGCAAGGCGCGCGGCATGGCCATGCATGAGAGCCAGAGCCTGTTCGTCGAGAAGCAGATCGGCCGCAACCCCGCCTTCTGGCGCTGGGCGCTGCCGGTTGTCGAGAAGCATCTCGGCGAAGCCTGGTCGATCGACGACACCCTGCCGCATGTCCATCATGTGGAACGCGGCTTCATCCGAGTCGACGCCGACGAGGTCACCTATCCGCTGCATGTGATCCTGCGTTACGAGCTCGAGCAGGAGCTCGTCTCAGGACGGCTGGAGGCCGCCGACCTGCCGGAGGCCTGGGATGCCAAGATGCGCGACTATCTCGGCCTGTCGACCATCGACAACCCGGCCGACGGGCCGATGCAGGACGTGCACTGGCCGGGCGCCGCCTTCGGCTATTTCCCGTCCTACACCCTGGGCGCCATGATGGCGGCACAGCAGTGGGCCGCCTTGACCAGGGAGCATCCGTCAGCCGACGGAGATCTCGCCAAGGGCGACTTCAGCGCCATCAATGAGTGGCGACGCGACAAGATCTGGTCGCAGGGCTCGCGCTGGTCGACGCCGGACCTGCTCGAGCGCGCCACCGGCGAGAAGCTCAACGCCGTTTACTTCACCGAGCACCTGCGCAAGCGGTACGGCGACTGATAACGCCTGCCGGCGGGCGCTACTCCGCCGCGCCCTTGAAGGCGCTCGCTCCGGTCTCGAACTGCAGCTTGGCGAGCCGCGCATAGGTGCCGCCCTTGGCGACAAGGCTTTGGTGGGTGCCTTCCTCGACGATGCGCCCGCCTTCCATGACCAGGATGCGGTCGGCCTTGAGTACCGTCGCCAGCCGGTGGGCGATCACGATGGTGGTGCGGCCGCGCATCAGCCGCTCCAGCGCCGTCTGCACCAGCGTTTCGCTTTCGGCGTCGAGCGCCGAGGTCGCCTCGTCGAGCAGCAGGATCGGTGCGTCGCGCAGAATGGCGCGGGCGATCGCCACGCGCTGGCGCTGGCCGCCCGAAAGCGTCACACCGCGCTCGCCGACGTGGCTGTCATAGCCCTTTTCAAGCTTGCCGATGAATTCGTCGGCAAGCGCAGCCTTTGCCGCCGCCTCGATCTCGGCATCGCTGGCGCCCGGCCGGCCGAAGCCGATATTGTCGGCAGCACTGGCCGCGAAGATGGTGACGTCCTGCGCCACGATGGCGATGCGCTGGCGGATTGCGGCCGGATCGGCCTGGCGCAGATCGACGCCGTCGATGACGACACGGCCGCTCTCCGGATCGTAGAAGCGCAGGATAAGCGAGAAGACGGTGCTTTTTCCCGCGCCCGAAGGACCGACAATCGCCACCGTCTCGCCGGGCTTCACCTGGAAGCTCAGCCCATGCACGGCGGCCCGGTCCGGCCGCGCCGGATAGGAGAAGGAGACATCGTCAAAGCTGATCGCGCCCTTGGCCTTGGCCGGCAGCGGCTGAGGATCTGCGGGCGCCTGAATGGCGGGCTTCTCGGCCAGGATCTCGGTCAGACGCTCGGCGGCGCCCGCCGCCTGCGACAGCTCGCTCCACACTTCCGACAGCGCGCCGAGTGCGCCGGCGGCGAACACCGAATAGAGCAGGAACTGGCCGAGCGTGCCGGCCGACATCGTGCCGGCAAGCACGTCGCGCGAGCCGAACCAGAGCACCGCCACCACCGATGAAAAGATCATGAAGATGGCGAAGAAGGTGAGAAAGGAGCGGGCGAAGACCGACGTGCGCGCCGCCTCGAAGGCGGCCTCGACGGCGGCCGAGAAGCGCCCCGTCACCAGCTTCTCGTTGGTGAAGGCCTGCAGCGTGCGCACGGCGCCGATCTGCTCGCTGGCATAGGCAGTGGCTTCCGCCAGCGTATCCTGCGCCAGCCGCGACTTGCGCCGCACCGAACGGCCGAAGGCGACGAGCGGCAGCACGATCAGCGGGATGGCGGCCAGTACCAGGCCGGACAGTTTTGGGCTGGTGAAGACCATCATCGCCACGGCACCGACGCCGAGGATGAGATTGCGCAGCGCGACCGATGCCGTGGCGCCGACCGCCGACTTCACCTGCGTGGTATCCGCGGCAAGCCGCGACACGATCTCGCCCGACTGCGAGCGATCGAAAAAGGCCGGCGAGAGCGTCGTGACATGGGAGAAGACATCGCGGCGGATGTTGGCGACGACCCGCTCGCCGAGCGTGATGACGAAGTAGTAGCGGCTGGCGGAGGCCGCCGCCAGCACGGCCGCCATCAGCACCAGCGCGGCGAAATACTCGGCAATGAAGGTAGTGCCCGCCGCCTGGAAGCCGTGATCGATCATGCGCCGCACGGCCATCGGCAGGGCCAGCGTCGTCCCTGCCGCAACGATCAGCGATATGATCGCGCCGACCGCCAGTTTGCGGTACTGCATGACGTACGGAAAAAGGTTCCTGAGCGGCCGGACCGAGCGCCTGCGCTCGTCACCACTGACACCAATATCCGCCATGAGCGTTTCCTCTGGCCGCGTGTTCGTCATGCGCTTCAATATGCGCCTGCCGCGGCCTTGTGATTCAATTCCGGCTGATGTATAGGCTCGCCGACCGTTTTAGAAGCCGTGGCTTTTCATTAGCTGCGGCTTCGAGTTTTAAAAAGGGGCGCATCGACGCAGGCCATCGGCCCGTCACCAGCGCCGGCAAGCCAGGAACACGACAATGAAGGCCGATATCCATCCCGACTACCACACCATCAAGGTCGTCATGACCGACGGCACCGAATACCTGACCCGCTCGACCTGGGGCAAGGAAGGCGACACGATGAACCTCGACATCGACCCGACCACGCACCCGGCCTGGACCGGCGGCCAGCAGACCCTGCTCGACCGCGGCGGCCGCCTGTCGAAGTTCAAGAAGCGTTTCGAAGGTTTCGGCCTCTAAGCCTTTCTAAACGTGTCGCAGATCAAAAACCCGCCTCCGAGGCGGGTTTTTTGTTGGCCACAGACGCTGCGGGAAACCCGACCAGGTAGTACCTACCCTTCCACCAGCTCCCGCAGCGCCATGCGCTTATAGGCCGCGACCAGCCTGTCGCCCTCCTCCCGGTCGACGGAGATCGCCAGCCGCATGACCGCCTCGCCCATCTGCCAGACTAGCAGCGCCGCCGTCTCCATCGCCACGGTATCTGCGCCGGGACGCAACCGCTTCAGCACCGCGACGAGGAATCGGGCATTGGCCCGGCTGTCGGCCAGTTCGAGTTCGCGCAAGGCCTTGTCGGCCTGCGTGCCCGACCAGATGTCGCGCATCACCGGTTCGGCCAGGAACATCCCGTAATAGATGTCGACCAGCTCCGAAAACGCCCGCTTCAGCCCCTCGGCGTCGCTGACGTCCTTCAGCGCCGCCGAGATGCAGGCCTGGCTTTCGGCGGTGTAGCGCTCGGCC